>DWXK01000066.1 GCA_019119205.1 Candidatus Mediterraneibacter intestinavium | reverse complement strand
CCCTCAATGCGCCATGCGGTCCGCATTTTCACGCCCGCTTTCGCTTCCTCTACTTTTACAGTCAGGGCTTTGAAATCCAGTGTTTTCAGATTCTCACGGCAGTAATCCAGCATCTGTACGCTACTGCACATATCATCCTGTGATACGCCGTCCAGAAGCCCGTCATAATGCTTCAGCCAGTCGATACATACCTTGCATGACGCCTTATTCTCCTCCTGTTTCAGAAGCGCCTCAGTAGGCTCCAGTTCGATCAGATCGAGAAGGGCGTCTGGATCCCTGGCAAAGACGCCGGAACCGCTGGCACGGTCCATGGACTTCTTCCCGCCCTGGCTGCCTTTGCTGTGATGGTGGCAGTAGATCACGGCGCACCCGAGCTCTGTACACACCTTATCGAACTGGTTGCAGAAGTTCGCCATCTGGTCCGCGCTGTTCTCGTCTCCGGTAATGACCTTGTAGATCGGATCAATAATAATCGCCACATAATCTTTCTTCGCAGCCCTCCGGATCAGTTTCGGCGCAAGCTTGTCCATGGGCACCGATTTTCCTCTCAGGTTCCAGATATCAATGTTGTCCAGATGTTTTGCATCCCATCCAAGTGCCTCGTACACATCCCTGAAACGGTGCAGGCAGCTCGCCCGATCCAGTTCCAGATTCACATACATCACGCGCCCCTGTGCGCATTTCCATCCCATCCACTCTTTTCCCTCTGCAATCGAGATACAGAGCTCGATCTGAAGGAAGGACTTTCCCGCCTTTGACGGTCCCGCAATCAGCATCTTGTGTCCTTTGCGCAGCACATTGCTGATCAGGCACGGAGACAGCTCTGGCAAATTCTCCCAGACATCCTGCAGCGGTTCCGGATCCGGAAGGTCATCGTTGACACTCTCAATCCATTCCTGCCACTCTTCCCAGGACTCTTTTCCGATGTTAGTATCTACCAGGAATTGCTTCTTCCCATTCCGGGTAACGCCCGGCATGCGCGATAGTCTGGAGGGATTCTTGTTCTGCGTATCTAACTTCAGACCGTTCTTCTTACAGATACTGTACAGATACTCTACGCGCTTCTTGTATTCCCTCAGATCTGCCGCCTCAATGCGGACAATCGCATGCAGGCTCTTCTTGCCGGAGAACACCAGCGCCGCCACAGGAAGCTCTAACTCCCGTATCAGGGCATTTTGTTTATCCAGTTCCATATCATCTGACTCTACCAGTGCATACCGGAAGTCTGTCACATTCTCGTTCCTGCAATCTTTTCCGTCTAAGGGATTGAACCGGATCCATGCCCCTGCATCAGGATTATAGTCCCCGAATACCGCTCCGATATCGCCACGGCACTTGTTCAGTTCCTCGATGAGCTGACCTGCGGTCCTGTCCCAGTTTCCCTTGCTTGGTAGCCAGCGCGTGCCTTTCTCGTCCGTTTTCTCCCAGCTCTGTGTCACATATCCTACATTTTCTCCTGCCTCAAACAGCGCTTCAAGATATCGGATCAGGTCCTGCACCGGGTTCCAGTGTGCCGGTTCCCGCACCTCTCTTCCTTCCACCCAGCCGCTGTCAACAACAACGCCTTCCCGGCTGATTTCATCATTCCAGTCCAGTTCATGCCCCGGATCGCGCTCTGGCATCCATCCATGGTCCATGGCCATCTGAACGATTGTTCCGGCCGTAACCGGGTCAGACGATCCATGGAAACTGCCCCACTTCCGGAAACATTCTCCGGAATGATAGCGGGCAGAATCCCTCTGGCTCCATCTGTCCCAGTCTGCTGCAGTATATCCTTCATGTTTTAATGCCATCCCTACAGAACACCATTCCTGGTAGTCCAGCTCTCCGGGATGGATGCTGTCCAGTATTTCTAAAAGATCTGCCCTCTGCTCCATTGTCATGCTCCTTTATATTCTGCCGGCACGATATCGCTGGGTACCCTCCATCCGTTCCCCGCGATCCGGTCAATCAGTTTCTTTGCTGTATCAAACTGCCAGGTACCAACATGCTGGAATCCTCTGCTCTCAAGAAAACGGATCTGTTTCGGTGTAGTAAGCCCCTCCTGCCGTCTCTTGTCCAGACGGTCCAGAAGTTTTGATGCCTTCCCGGCATTATCAATCTCATCCGGAAGGATCCCCAGTTTCTCAAGTGTTCTCTTCTGTGCGTCTGACGGCGGTGCCATCTCCCAACCAAAAGCCGGCACATATCCGGAAAGATCCTCCGCCTGGATACTCATTTCGAACTGCAGCGGATCCACCAGCTTCCTCTTTCTCCGTTTCATCTCCGCAAGCTGTTTTGCCAGTGCTTCTTCTCTCTGTGCTACAACATCCTCACATGCGGTCTTTTCTGCCTCTTCGATGTCCATCGGGCATCCTGCATCCTTCTCCAGATTCTCTGTCATTTTCTGCGCAACTTCTTCACTCTCACAGATCAGGTGCGCAGGATGACACAGTTCGTGGCGCTCTGTGTGCCATAGAAAATCTAAAAGAAGGAGATGATCTTTCCCAGGGGCAAGACGGGTACCGCGCCCTACCATCTGGCAGTACAGGCTCCGTACCTTCGTAGGCCGTAGCACAACAATGCAGTCTACATCCGGGCAGTCCCAGCCTTCTGTCAGCAGCATAGAGTTGCACAGGACATTGTATTTCCCTGCGGCATAATCCTCCAGGATCTCTTCCCGGTCACTGCTCTCCCCGTTCACTTCCGCAGCACGGAAGCCATGGTTATTTAAAATGTCCCGGAACTTCTGGCTTGTTTTTACCAGCGGCAGGAATACAACTGTCTTCTTATCCCGACAGTACTTCTCCATCTCTTCTGCAATGCTCTCTAAGTACGGGTCCAGTGCTGTGCCAAGATCTCCTGCTTTAAAGTCACCGGACTGCACACCCACACCGCTCAGATCAACCTGCAATGGAATCGTCACCGCCTTGATAGGAGACAGGTACCCTTCCTTGATCGCTTTCGGAAGCGTATATTCATATGCCAGGCTCTCAAACACTGTCCCGAGATTCTTCATATCACCCCGGTCTGGGGTTGCCGTTACTCCAAGAACCTTTGCACCATGGAAATGATCCAACACTCTCTGATAACTGTCTGAGATACAATGATGTGCTTCGTCAATGATGATCGTATCGAAGTAATCCTGTGGGAACCGGCTTAAGCGTGCCTCCCGCATCAGGCTCTGCACGGAACCGACAGTAATACGGAACCAGCTCCCAATGCAGGTCTGCTCTGCTTTTTCCGTTGCACAACCAAGGCCAGTTGCCTTCGCGATCTTATCTGCAGCCTGCTCAAGAAGTTCCCCACGATGCGCAAGGATCAGGACGCGGTCACCGTTTTTTACGCATTCTTCTGTTACCTTCGCAAACACGATGGTTTTCCCGCATCCGGTCGGCAACACGAGCAAGGTCTTGAGGATCCCCTTATCCCATTCCTGAAAGATAGAATCCTCTGCTTCCTGCTGATATGGTCTGAGCTGCATCAGAACTCACCTGCCTTGAAAGACTTCTCCTCAAACGGATAGATCTTCTTGATACGGTTGAACTTCTGCTCCGGGTTCTTTGTGCCAGGTTCAAGTGAGATCTGCGCGCGTCCTTTCAGACCAGGAAGCGCAGCCCAGTTCATTTTCAGCTTCTCCCCCTTCTTCTTCAGACCGACGCCGCAGAAGAGCTCGGAGAGTTTCCACTCCAGTTTGGTATGCAGGATGAATGACTCCTGAAGAGTCACTTCCTGTCCATTCGGACTCATCACACGGAAGAACACGATTGCCTTATTGCACGGCGGGATCTTGTCACTCCCCTGATGTCTTGCCCGCTCATAGCGATCGATCACAAAATCATAATCTCCTTCCGGCAGTGTCACAAACTCATTATCTTTCTGGATCTCATCATCCCATCCTAATTCTCTATCCATTGTCTCGTTCATATATTAAGTCCTCCTATTTCTTATCTTCATCAAACGGGATCTCATAAGTTTCCCGTAATTTTTCAATCATGCTGTACACCTGCCCCCATGCCCCGACAAGCACGCCGGACACAAAGTTCGGGTCATAATTCAGGATCGGGGTTGACCGTGGATAGTACCCGCGGTCTGCTACAACCGCCTGTATCTCTTCCTCAGATACCAGCTTTTCTTCCATAAGATCCCTAAGTGCTTTCGGAATCCGTTCATCTACGTGGAAGGCGCTGCCCTTCGGAACTGGTTTATCCGGCTCTGCTTCCGGTGGTCTTTGGGGCGAAGGCGAGGTGTCGAACTCCAACTGCTCTGGTGTTCCATCTGGGATATTCATGAAATCAGGCTTTGGATTCTCAGATTTCTCCGCAGGCTTTTCAGCTTTTGTCTTGGCTTTTTCCGCATTGCCACTCTTTTCAATAATCCCCTGTATCACGCTGTAATCAAGATCGCATTCGTCCGGAAGCCCATAACGGTTCTTTGCGTCCCAGCACGGATGATGGGATGTGTACATTACACGCTTCCCGCCGCCCATGGCTTTCTTTTTCTTGCCTTTATCATCTACAGCTACGGTGTGCGTTTTATAATTGCAGAACAGGAGCATATCCGCCCACTCTTTTACAAGCGGGCTTGTCTGCGACTGGGTCTTTTTCCCGAGCTTCAGCTCCCACCGATCATACGCGCCCATCTCGTCCGGCTGTTCAAACTTTCGTAACTGCGCATGGGCTGTCAGTACGACGTTGACCCCTGCTTCGATCACATCCGTCAGCCTGTTCAGGAACCGCCCGAACTCCTCTTTTGTGTATACATACCCATTGCCATATCCGAAATCTTCAATCCCGGACTTGTTGTGTTTATCACAGATATGCTCTACACAGAGCTGCTCCGCCCAGTCGATTGTGTCGATCACGAGCGTGCGGCACACGCCAGGTGTTTTTTTTATGTAATCGATCTCTTCAAGGAGCAGCGTCCAGCTCGTAGGACGTGGCAGGCGCGCTACGTCCATAGAGTCTGTGCTCCCTTCCGTGTCGATGAATAAGGGATCCGGAAAATGGGAAGCAAACGTGGACTTCCCAATCCCTTCCGGACCGTAAATGACAACTTTCTTTGCTTTCTCTATCTTTCCTCTTGTAATCTCCATTTAGAAAGTTCCCTCCTTCCATGTCTTTGATGGCTCCGGCTCTTCGCCTTTTACATAGCCGTCCTCAATAATGATGCTGCACTCCCCGCCAATGCTCACTCGGGTCGCGATCGCCTGCAACCCTTCCTGTTCCAGCCAGCCTCCAAACTCGTTGAGTGTCTGAAGATCCATCTGCTCCAGCTTGTCAAGGAGCACAAATCCGCATTTCGGGTTCAGTTTCCGTACAATAGCAGTGGATACTTTCAGACGGTCAGATCCGGACATGTTGTCCCACTGCTGACCTTTATAGACCAGCTCTCCATCTTTTACAGAGAGTTCCGGAAGCGGAAGTTCCGCAGAACTCAGCAGGTCTGTTTTATCCTGCCTTGTTTTGTTGATCTGCTCTGTGAGTTCGGCATACTGGTTTTTGTAGTCAAGGGCATCTTCTTCCGCTTTATCCTTGTCAAGGTTCGCCCTCACTTTATGGTTGATTTCTTCGATATTGGCAATGCTTGCCTCCAGCTCGGCAGTAGATTCATCCTGCAGATCCTGCGCATTCATCTGCGCGATACGGAGATTTTCTTCTGCCTCTTTCAGCTTTTTCTCCTCTTCCTCAAGCTGTTCTCTCATGCTGTCTACAGACTGCCTGGTAAAGAAGACAGCATTTTTATACTTTTCCACCTGTTCACGCTTTTTCTGGTTCTCTCCGTTCCGCGCAAGGATCTCCTGCTGCTGTCTGATTAGTTCAGACGGAGAGACCAACTCTTTCGGTGCATCCGGATAATACGGCTGTTCGTCTGCGAACTTCTTTTTCTGATCCGCGATCTGGCCGATCGCAAGGCGCCTGTTATACAGTTCCTTCTCCTGTTTATCCAAAACCGCAAGCTGATCTCCCACGCCAATAATCCTAAGCAGTGTCTGAGCCTTCTCACTTCCTGATGCCTCCATGAACTTCGGAAGATCAAGTGCCAGCTGCTCAACAAACTCATTCAGAAGCTGCTGTCCGCCCTTGTTTCCTGTCGGATCTGTTACCTTCAGGCTGCTGTTCTTTCCTTTTCGTTCTACGACAAGCCCGTTGCTCATAACGATGTGAAGAGTTGGCGGGATTGTGGATCCATCCCTCTGAGCCTGTGACGGACGGTACCTGTCACCGCCAAGCGCCCATGCAATAGAGTCCAGCACCGATGTCTTCCCCTGATTGTTGTTCCCGCCAACAATCGTAAGCCCGTTAGCTGTCGGCTCAATCTTCACGGCTTTGATCCGCTTTACATTTTCGATTTCTAACTTGTTGATCTTAATGCTTTCCATTTCTACATCTCCTCCCAATGTTCGCCTTTACACCAGTAATACTTGTCGGTCGGGGTATAATCTTCCAATACCATGACCGGAGCTGATGCATCACAGATGTGGTCTCCCTTCCCGATTGGAATGAAGTTCACGCACGTCTCGCACATCCGGTCGCATTGTTTATGATTTTTCTTTGCCATTTTGCTTCCTTTCTGTTATTATGTAATTGATGATTTATCAGTGCGCCTCACGCCTTGCCGGGCATATGTGAGGTGCTATTTTTTAATTTCCTGAGATATTTGAGTGCATCTTCAAATTGTTTGCATGGATCCGCGGCGTTGGGCGTAATCCGCTCATATAAGTCGCATCCAGAACTTGCTCTGAACCCATGATCCTTAGTGATTACGGAAATCGGAAACCCCAAATTGCTTACCTCAAATGTTACGTAGGGATATCCGTTCCATCCAATCCCGCCGTCTGTAATATCCAGCACCGCGTCAAGGAGTTCGTGTATCTGCTCCCTTGTCAAGATATTCGTCATCTCCTCCGCCTCCTCTCAGACCGGTCCCGCCTGTAATATGTAGATCACAACTGCAAACGCTATGTTCAGTATCAGGCTCGCCGTCGTGATCGTGATCAGACCGCCCGCCGCCTTGTTCCGCTTATGCTGTGCGATCCTGCGCTTGTACGGTCTCGCCGACGGTATGCGCGGGATCTCGATTAACTGTGGCTCCGGCTGTACCTTGTTTTCTGTTATGTTTCCTGTCATACTTCCTCCTTTCCCAGTCCCTGCACGGATATTCTCTGTCTGCTTCCATGCACACTCTGTATTTCCGTCAGTTCCTGCACGTTATCATGCTACTGTCGTGCGCACCTTCCGCGCACGCTCCTGCATCTTGCAGTCTTCCAGTCTCCACGCCTCCAGTCCCGCTGTGTCGAACAGGATCGGGCTGTGTTTGTTCGCGGGATTCGCTCTCCATGCGAACGTCTGTCCCGGCGTGGAGAACGCCCGCATCAGATACGGTTCTGTAAAACCCATGTCACGGATCAGATCCCCACGGTTCATGATTGGTTTTGGATATTCCATTTAGCTCACCTCCTTCTGCTTTTCCTGATTCGAATGTTTCTGGTCTGCTTTTGCCTCAGCATATCCGAGAAAATACCCCTTATCTCGCTCACTCATGTTGGGAAGCGCTTCTGATATTTTCTCGATGATTCTTTTTTCTTTTTCACTCATTCCTGTTATCACCTCCTTCTGTCTTCCCGTCTT
>DWXK01000065.1 GCA_019119205.1 Candidatus Mediterraneibacter intestinavium | reverse complement strand
GAACGGAGAGAAAGATGGTTGTCGTTAGCCATCTTTTTCTCTTTTTAGAGGATAAATTCAGGGGCAGGTGTGAATTCGTATGAAATCACACCTGCCCCTGTGTAGGGCTATCTATTTCCCGACAGCCCCTTTTATACATATCTGCCAGTCCGGTTATTTGCGAAACATTGTACTTGGCTTCGCAGTTCAGCAGTTCCCTGTATATACGTTTTTCAGATATTTTGCAGCCGTATCCCGGAGCCGGTACACTGTTTTCACATCAGTGGGTTCCCGGTCCGTCATCTTATATCTCGGGAAAAACCGGGTCACATGGAGCACGCTCTCAGGATCCACCGACGCGATCCACTCCGCCTCCCGCTCCATTTCCTTCTCAGAATCATTCTCTCCCGGCACGATCAGCGTGGTGAGTTCCACATGGCATTCCCCTGCCGCCCGGCGGATAAACGCTTTCACCGCCTCAAGGCTGCCGCCCAGTTTCCGGTAATATCCCTCCGTAAATCCTTTCAGGTCTATGTTCATGGCATCGATAAAAGGCAGGAGCTCTTCCAGCACAGAAAGCTCCGCAGTACCGTTTGTGACGAGTACGTTTTTCATCCCCCGCTCCCGGACAAGCCGCGCCGTATCCCGGACAAATTCGTACCCCGTCAGTGGCTCGTTATAGGTAAACGCCACGCCGATATTCCTTCTGCCGTATCCGTCTTCCCTCTCTCTGTATACCGCCGCCAGCTCCGCCAGTTGTTCCGGGGAGATTTTTCTGTACTCCGTTTCCCCTGGTTCTCCCATAGAGATATCATGGTTCTGGCAAAAAGGGCAGGAGAGATTACACCCATAGCTCCCCACAGAAAGGATCAGGCTTCCCGGCATAAAATGTCTCAGCGGTTTCTTTTCAATCGGATCCAGCGCCAGCGCAGTTGCCTTTCCGTAACTATCGCAGACGACTGTGCCGTTTACATTTTTTCTCGCCCTGCATCTGCCGTACTGCCCCTCTGCCAGAGCACAGTGGTGGAAGCAGACCGGACAGACAGCTTTCTTTCCCTCTCTCAAAAATGCCTCACCACCTCAAAGCGCTCCAGGCGGATATCCTCTTCATCTTCCGGTATCCCAGCCTTCCTTCTCGCGATCTCGATCTGTTTCTCCACTGTATCCACGCCTTCCAGGTCAGGGAGGAGAAGGCCTCTTTTATATCCCCGGCTCACAACAACACCATACCGTTTCACGTCCAGTTCTTCCGGCGAATCGATCTCTTCCGTCTCTCCCAGCACGTCCACACTGTACTCCAACCTGTCCAGTTCCTCCGGTTTCACCGCATGGAAGCGGGGATCTCTCGCTGCAACGCTGATCCCGTTCTCGATGATCTCCTCCGCAATACTCCCCCGCACAGGTGAGATCGTCCCGATGCATCCCCGAAGCTGTCCTTCCTCTTTCAGAGAAACAAACACGCCGGCCCTGCGGGAATACAGCTCCTCCGGCAGCCCTTCGGGAACACGGATCTTCTTCCCTGTCCTGACATAAGTTTCTACTGTCTCTCTGGCAAGCCGTACATACGGATCTTCCGAAGCCTTCCTCTGTTCCGCCGCCCTTTTTTGCGCTCCCCGGTACTGCTCCAGAAAATATCTCTGCGGGTCACGCCCCGTCACTTCATAAGTGCAGACCCCGTATCCCACGCCAAATGTTCCCTGATGTGACAGTCTCTCTGTCTTCACCTTCAGTCCGTCCAGCACCCCCGCCATGATGGTAAAGGAACGGTGTCCGCACTCTGCCGCCTTATCACAGAACTCCTCGGAGAAATCAAAAAGTTCTCCGAACGCCCCGCGCCCCATCACGTCCATGATCCGTTCATCGTACTCCGGGCCTTCTTTCTGAAAACCGTATGGTCCGTCCTCCTTCAGCTTATGGGACAGATCCCCGCTTCCAATGATCACCACATCCCGGTCAAGCAGTTCCGCTGTCTTTCGGATACACTCACCCAGCTCATAGTGAACCGTAAGCGGCAGTCCTGAGAGACCGATGCGCACAAGCCGGTAATCTTTCGTACATTGATCCAGGAAATACAAGGGAACCATTGTCCCGTGATCCAGCCGCTTCTCTCTTTCTCCCAGCGTTCCCGCCGGGATGTCCCTCGCCTGTGCTTCCCGGGCAAGCACACTTACGAACTCTGTGTCGTAATCCACACGGAACTTTACCTGCGGCGCCCGGAACTGCCCGAAGTCCCCCTTCGCCCCTGTTCCGGGGGAAATGTGAAAATAGTCCGCATACATTACCGAGTGGGGCGAGATGACGATCACAGTATCCGGATCCCACTCAGCGATCTTCGCCGCTGCTCTCCGATAGGAATCCGACGTCTCCTTGATCTTCTTTTCCTCACCGCGTCCGATCTCCGGTATGATAATGGGCGGATGGGGCACCATTACCGCGCCTTTTACTGCCATAGCTTTCCCTCCCTTCGCCAAACTTCGTTATCTGTTATCCATTCGGAGCTATCCGCTCCGGCGTCTGTAATATCAGTATAGCCGGTCTGAAAAAAAACTCAAAGACTTTTTCAGAATCCGTACAGAAATCCCGCTGCCCCCATCTCATCAAAGAAGAAAAACCGGCCAAGGAACGCCGCCGCAATAAAAAGGACCGGCCCCATCCGCCTGATGAGCCGCCCGCTGAGCCTGCACCGGATCTTTCCTCCTGATATCAGGTCCAGCATCCGGAAAGCCCCGTATCCCAGGACAGCCCCCGCCGTATTCAGGATCAGGTCGTCTACATCTGTACTGCGGTTATTTAGAAGCTGGCTCAGTTCAATGAGCAGGGACAGCATAAAGCCGCCTGCCGCTGTTTTCCGCAGACTGTCCGTCTCTTTCCAAAGAAACGGCAGGAGAAAACCAAAGGGAAGGAAAAGCACAACATTGAGCCCATATCCCACCGGATCGATCCCCAGGGAAAAGGGGATGAGGTTGATTTCCTCCTGCCGGAACGCTCCGCCGGACATCCCGTACCGTACAGGTTCCCATATCGTCCCGGCGCCTGTAAAGTGGAACACACCCCAAAGATAGATAAGAAACACTGCCGACGCAGCCAGGCAGGACGCCCCGTCTTTTTCGCCCTTTTGTCTTTTCCCCCTCATTATCACAAACAGGACAAAAAAGGGGACTGCCAAAGCCAGAAATTCATATCCGTCCATCAGTATCCCCTGTATCATATAAGCATTCATAAAACCATCCTCCGATCATTTCAGCTGTAAGCCTTTCTTTTTGTACAGGTACAGTCTAATTTCCGTATTTTAAATCGAAGGATGGTTTTTCTTAAATTTTCTTTAATTGCTCTTCCGCTGCCCTGCTATTTTTCCAGCACTTCCGCCGCTTTTTCCAGTTCGTCCCGGATATGGATGTGCTGCGGACAGACCTCCTCGCACTTTCCGCACTTGATACACTCGGAAGCCTTGCCCCAGCCATGTCCGCTTGTATTCCACTCGTATTTTCCCTTTGCCCCCGCAAGGTCATTGTACATATTGTAGATGTTTACCGCCTGGAACGTCCCGTAGATCGCGATATTTTTCGGGCATCCTTTCATACAGTATGCGCATGCGGTACACGGAACCTTCGGGAAGGAGTTAAAGGTCTCTCTCGCCTTTTCCACCACCTTCTGCTCTTTCTCCGTCAGCGGATGAAACTCTTTCATATAAGAGATGTTGTCCTCCATCTGCTCCACATTGGACATTCCCGACAGCACCGTGACCACTCCGTCCAGGGACGCCGCGAAACGGATCGCCCAGGAGGACGGGGAAGCCTCCGGGTCCGCCTCTTTGAATATCTCCGCCACTTCCTTCGGCGGATCCGCCAGCGTTCCTCCCTTGACCGGTTCCATGATGATCACCGGCTTCCCGTGCTTTCTCGCCGCTTCATAGCACTTTCTTGATTCGATGGACGGGTCTTCCCAGTCCGCATAGTTGATCTGAAGCTGGATGAATTCCATCTCCGGGTGCTCCGTCAGGACCTGATCCACCACCTCAGCCTTGTCGTGTATGGAGAATCCCAGATGGCGGATCAGCCCTTCTTTTTTTCTCTCCTGAAGGAAATCCCAGATCCCGTAATCGTCAAAGAAATGAGTCCTCTCTTCTCCCAGATTATGTAACAGGTAAAAATCAAAATACCCTGCTCCGGTCCGCTCAAGAGAGGTATAGAACATCTGCTCCGCCTCCTCTTTGCTCTTTGCCCCTGCCCACGCCGGGAGCTTTGTCGCAAGAAGGAACTTCTCTCTCGGGTAGCGGTCTACAAGCGCTTCCTTTATCGCCCTTTCCGACTCCCCGTCATTGTATCCGTAAGCGGTGTCAAAATAGCAGAACCCGGCTTCCATAAATCTGTCTACCATCTCTTTTGTCTGTCCGATATCGATCGCATCGTCCTTCATAGGAAGGCGCATCAGACCAAATCCCAGTTTCGGTATTTCTTCTCCAAGATAGTTTCCCATATCGCATTTCTCCTTTTCTTTCATAACTGTTTTAACCCTTCCCGCACATATATCACAAGCTGTCTGCGCAGTTTTTCCATAGTCCGCCTCGTCTCAGGCTCTGTATAGGGCACTCTGTCAGATATCCGGCGGACAAAATCATTCTCTTCCACAATATCCAGGCTCTCCCGAAAGTTCAGGTCATAAAAATACGCCAGATAAGATACCCAGTAATCCATCAGGGTCTTCCGGTCCGGCGAATATATGCTCCGCCCCGCGAGGGCATCCTCCCTCACTTTCGGGCTGATCCTCTGCGCTCCGACCTCCGCTGCCGGCGCTCCCATAAAAGTCTCCAGGTCATCCACAAGCTTCACACGGCAGTTATCCAGCTTATCCGCATCACGGATCAGTTTCGCATGGAGCAGCGTCCGCTCGTCCCCGATCCCTCCCAGGATAAAGTCACTGTGCTTCGCGATAGCGGTCCGGATAATATCATCCCATGTATCGTCAGCTACAAACCGGCGTATCATTCCTTCCCCGAAAAGGACCTCCACCCCGTATGCCGCATGATCCATCGTCGCAGGCTCAAAGCTGTCAAATCTCTTTAACTGCTCAAATCTCCCGATGTCGTGAAGAAGGGCAATGATCATAGCAAGCGATGTATCTTCCTCTGAAAGCTTCAGCCTTTCCGCAAGACTCCTGCTCTGTTCTACCACCCCATATGTATGGATGATCTTCAGCTTTACCTTGTCATTTTCCCGGTCGTAACCGTCCAGATATTCTTCAAAAACCTGCTTAGCTTTTCCGAAATCCAAGTCCATGATCTGTCAGTTCCCCATTTCCTTTCTCGCACATTCGATCTCCTCATCTGTCCCATTGGTATAGTTTTTGATCTCTTCTGCGGACAATCCTTTAGAGAGCATGGAAATAATTATTGCTTTTCTGCCTTCCATACGGCCCTCTGCTCTGCCTTTTGCCAAGCCATCTGCCCGACCCAGTTCTTCTCCTGCCTTTCTCCCTTCTCTTACTGCATCCGCATACCAGTCATCCATTGCCTTGCACATATCGATCTTATCCTCCTTCTCTGTCAGTATAATATTCTTCATTATTTTTCTTGATTGAAGAAATTCCAGCATCACCTGATAGGTCTCCACGTCCACACATTCAAAAAAATGTCGGTTATCCTGAATATATTTCTGAAGTTTCTGTTTCTCACCTCTACATTGTAACATTCCGAAAACCTGTTGTAAATCCGTCTCAAATCGTTCCAGATGTTCCATATTGCCCGCATCGATCAGATTGATCCGGTAATTCGGGATATATCGCTTCAACACCTCCGCTTCTTTCAGTTCCGTGTCTATTTCAAACATGTCGTAAAGTTCCTGTGCTCCGTCCCATTTTTTCACATCATAGTAAAATACCAGCGTAATGACTGGAAAAATCCTGTCGTCTTTTCCGAACCGGGACAGATATTCCTCTCCTGTCAGCTTTTTCATCCTGTGCCCGTTTTTTCTTTCCTGTTCTCTTTTTTGCCAAAGCGCTCTGATCTGATCCGTGTAAGACAACCCGTCCTGGGTCATATTCCGCACTGGCATGGCATAATTGACATTATTCTGTGCCTCACATGCCAGAACAGCAAGATCCACTTTCTTCCTCCATCTTTTCACAAGATCCCTGTAGCGTTGCACTCCCTTTCGCTCTCCGTCCTTCCCCGGCACGATAATGTCCGTCTCACGGTCCATGTTCTCCAGTTCCTCCGGTCTGATCACCTGCCTTCCGCCGAAAACAATACCAAAAACAATACCATTGAACAGATCCGCAAATCTCTCATTGTTTCCAAGCCAGTTTTTCACAGCTATGTCCGCTTTCCCCATAGTTTTCCTCCTTACGTATATGCTTTTTCATCAAAATATGGTATCTCCGGCCGAAACGCCGTGAACATTGAGATATGCCTCCTCTTGGACAGCATTTTCCGGATCATTGAATTTTAAAGAAATGTTGCATCCGGGATTTTGATGTAAAACCATCATATCACTCTTCCCCCGCAAACTCAAGAATAAAGTTCCCGCTATCATCTCCCAGGGAGCATCGCCCCAACACTTTTTCCACCTCCCCATATCGTCTCCCAGGGAGCAGCGCCCACCGGGCGCGCCCCTCCCGTCCGTTCTTCCATCCGCCGCACAGGAGAAAGCCCAGCCGGAAGGCATATACTGCCTGAGGACCGTAAAACAACGCCGGCACTTGGCGCCCGCCCTTTGGGCGCCTATGTACCGCTGCGTTGTTTTCCGAGCGAGAGCGGGTCCGAAGGCAACATATGCCCTCCGGCGGACGCCCTCTCCTCACACCGGCAGATAGAAGGAGTCCTTTTTCCACTCCTGCCGAAAAAGAAACACGTCTCTGCTCTCTGGGCATCCTTGCCGCTGCTTCCAGTGCGTTGTCCAGCACATTTCCCAGAAGGGAACACAGATCCATGGGATCCACCGGAATGGATTCCGGGATCATCGCATGCACTTCAAACTCCGTCTCCTGTTCCAGAGCCTGATCTGCCTTCGCGCTGAGCACCACGATGGCCGTCCTGTTCTCACAGTATGTCCTCCCCGGGGAAAGCGCCGGAGCGTTCAGAAGTTCCGTCAGATAAGCCTTTTCTGCCTCCCCGGAAAGACCGGACAGGGCAGTCAGATGATTTTTCATATCATGGCGCAGACGCCGGACTTCCTTCTGCTGCCGCTCCATGGCATTATAATACTGCTGCCTCATCTGATAAAAATGTTCCTTCCGTTCCAGTTCCTGCTGCCTTCCCAGCACGTGTACGGTCAGGATCATCCCGATCCAGTACAGCATACACAGAGCGGAAATGCTGATATCCCGCCATGCATTCCCGATCTCCTGATCCGAAAATATCACGAGAGCCCCCAGCATCCCGAACACCGGCGCCGAGAGCAGGATGAGCAGATTCCAGAATTTTCCGGGAAGCTCCTGCCTTTGTCCCGCAAGAAGCTTTCGCGCCAGCAGGCACATCACCGCCCAGTATCCCAGCCTGATCTCCCAGTACCCGGGCAGAGGCACGCTCCTCATTCCGTTAATCGTCAAATTAAATTCAAGAAAATAATTGTCTGTCAGGACATTGACAGAAAAAGCCGGTCCGGCGGTCAGCACCGCTGCCGCCAGTTTCTGCCGGGGCGTCCCCTCACAGCAGAAAAACACCGCCGCTGCAAACGCCAGAAACATCAGCGGAAGATTCGTGATGTCTCCTACGTAGCAGGGGAGCCACATCAGTATCTCGCACAAGAGGAACAACATCACCATTCGCATTTTACTTTTTCGGATCTGGATCAGTTTTTTCAGGAACAGGAATGGCAGACTTCCCATTATGATCTTGATCGTAAACAGAACACCCGGCCAGATTCCCAATTCCAGGTTTCTCGGGAGCAGACTGAAATCCACCGCTCTCATCCCCCTTTCCTCTTTTCCAGGATCATCCGCGCCAGCGCAGATACCGCTTCCTGTTTCATGGAACGGCTGACCGGCAGCTCCCTTCCCTCTGTAATGACCTTATTTCCATTTACACGTTCTACCCAGTCCGCATTCACGATATACCGGTTGTGGATCCGCACGAACCTGCGGGGGAGCTCTTTCTCCAGATCATTCAGCTTTCCGTAGAAAGGGATGTCCTCCTCCCCGCAGACCACATGGACCAGCCGCCTCTCACTGTAAAAATACCGGATCCTGTTATATGGGATCTGGCAGATTCCGTCCGGGCTTTTGAATGCAAACAGCGCTCCGCTCCTGGTCTCCATTTCTCGCCTTACCCGATCCAGCAGTTCTGCCAGCCGTTCTCTTTTTGCCGGCTTGATCACATAGTCCGACGCGTTCACCCGGTATCCGTGCAGGGCGAACTCTTCGTGCCCTGTTACAAAGACAAGAACGATGTCCCGGTCAAAGGTCCGGATCCGCTCTGCAGTCCGGATGCCGTCCACCGGCTCCATCTCCACGTCAAGGAAAAGCAGTTCCATCTCCCCGGGATGCTTCTCCAGCCAGTTTGCAGCGCTCACTCCATTTGAAAACTCATAGATGATCTCTTCGTCCTCCCCGAGAAGCGGCTCCAAAGTCAGATACAGCTTCTCCGCCGACGCCCTTTCGTCATCACAGTTCCCGATCCTGAGCATATTTTCCCCTCCTGTCTTACGTTTTTATCCGTTCACTGTCCGGATTGCGCATCGCGCAATCATTATATCACATCCCTCAGCTCTCCAACAAAACTCCCTCGCCCCTGCACTGCAAAACTTTACATCAGCCTCTCCGTTCTTTACAAACTCTGCATTTTTCCTTCCAAACATGCCCTGGCAGGCGCCAAACATGACAGCCGTTTCCCGCAGCCTCCTTCCGCGCGGTACACTGATGCTGAACACAGACTTTAAAATTCTTAAGTCTTATGAAAACAAGCGCCGGCGTTTTGACGCCGGCAGAATCGAAAGGTGGTATCCATATGCTGTATGTAAGCAGACTTCACAAATCCTACCGGACCGGCTCCCGGACTTATGAGGTCTTAAAAGGCGTCAGCCTGAACGTGGACAAAGGAGAGTTCGTGGCCGTCATGGGCCCCTCCGGTTCCGGGAAAAGTACTCTTCTCAACTGCATCTCCTGCTATACCCCTTACGAAAGCGGTCTGATCACGCTGTCCGGTGAGAAGCTTTCCGGCCTCTCCGAGGAAGAACTGGCAAAGGTCCGAAATGAAAAACTGGGTTTTGTCTTTCAGGATTTCATGCTCCTGGACGGGCTCACCGTGCGGGAAAATATCCTGCTGCCCAGGATCATCCACGGAGAAGTCACATCAGACGGAGAAAGGAACGCAGACCGGCTCCTGAAACTCTTTGGCATCGATGCGATCCGGGACAAATACCCCGCCGAGATCTCCGGAGGAGAAAAACAGCGCACTGCTGTGGCGCGGGCACTCATCAATAATCCCCTGCTGATCCTTGCCGACGAGCCCACAGGCAATCTGGACTCCCGTTCAAGCCGCGCGGTCATCGACTCCTTCCTGGAGGCACGCCACGCTCTGGACGCCACCATCTTTATGGTGACTCATGACAGTTTCTCGGCGTCCTTCTGTGACCGGGTCATCATCTTAAAAGACGGAACTGTGTACCGTACTCTGGAAAACAAAGAGAACCGGCTTGAATTCCAGGACCGGCTCCTTGATACGATCAAAGAAATGAGTGGTGAAGACATATGAAAACAACATCGATCCGTACAATGAAACAGGTATTTTCCAAACTGCGCAGACATGCAAAGACTGATTACAGGCTCCTAATCCTCTGTAATCTTATCGCAAACCTGCTGGTCAGCGCATTCTCTTTCCTGATCTGGTCCTCCACCGTGCAGGAGACTTTCCCGCCCGGCGGCGACAGCATGAAACAGGTCATGATGGTCTTCTGCATCGCCATCTTCGGCTGCCTTGTGTTTACAGTCTATGCCGCCATGCTGTTCTTCCGCTACAAATCCCGGGAGATCGGTGTCTTCATGGCACTGGGCACAGGGAAGCGTTCCCTTGCCGGGCAGCTCTTTCGCGAACTGTTCGCCTCTATGGCGTTCCCAGCACTGACCGGGATCATCCTGGGACCGCTGTTCACCCTGGGTATCTGGCAGATCTTCCGCCTCTTTCTCCCGGATAAAGAAGGCACTGTGGCTATGTCCAACCGGCAGGTATACGAGGATCTGACCCGCCTGGGAGCGGGAAATGAATTCCGTTTCCGCTCTGTAAGGGAACAGCTTTCAAAGATCTGCTCCCTGCCCACGATCCTCGGCATGACGGCGATCACTCTGTTCTTCCTCATGATCCTGTTCGCCAACGACGGACGGATCTCACTGTCCGAGGGCACCGGTGTAGGAGTCTGCGTGCTGATCATGATGTTTTTTGGGGCAGGGATCTTCCTGTTCTACCGTCGGACATTGAAAGTAGTATGCAGAATGCTGGGGATCAGTGCGAAGAGTGTTTCGGAAAAGAGGCTGTAAAGCCAAAAGGCGGGGAACTCCCCCGCCTTTCTTGTGTCCGGATCTCTATGCCAGCCGAACCACTTTTCTCTCTTTTTCTGCCTGCATTATTCCTTTAAAGGTAACGCCCCATCAGCAGTTCCTCAGAACATCCCTCTTTTGATCTTCTGCTCCCACAGCACCACATCCCCTCGCTCCAGGCTCTTCTTCACATCGATCACTCTCTGATTGGAAGATCCCCGGAACACCAGGGTAATATCCTTGAGTGACTCAACGAACCGTCCATCCACCAGGATATCGATCATAGACAGCATCTCATCCGTCAACCCACATCTCGCCCGGCTCTCCCGGAGCAGTTCCTTATCAAAAAGATACCCGCTGTAGCACCAGACTGTCTTATCCGGATACCTTTCTCTGACTTTCCGGAGAAACGGAACAAGTACCTCCTGATTCTCCGGCTCGAAGGGCTCCCCGCCCAGAAGGGAGAGCCCGTTGATATATCCGGGCTCCAGAGCTTTTAACAGCTCTTCTTCCGTCTCCTCCGTAAATTCTTTTCCATAACAGAAATCCCAGGTCTCTCTGTTGAAGCACCCGGGGCAGTGATGCGTACATCCGGAGACGAAGAGGGAGGCTCTCACTCCCTCCCCGTTCGCGATATCACATTTTTTTATCTCTCCATAATGCATTTCTTTCGTTTCCTGTATTTTTCTGCTGTATCGTTACTATACTATTCACAGATGCAGCACTCTTTCCTTGATCTCCTGTGTCCTTCCCTGGTTCCAGAACTGTGTGCCGATGTAACCGCAGGTGCGTCTCGCCACGTTCAGCGTATTCTGGTCACGGTTTCCGCAGTGGGGGCATTCCCACTCCAGCTTTCCGTCCTCGCCGCTGACGATCTTGATCTCGCCGTCATAGCCGCATGCCTGGCAGTAATCGCTCTTGGTGTTCAGCTCTGCGTACATGATGTTATCATAGATAAAGCGGATGACCTGGAGCACCGCCGGGATATTATCCTGCATATCCGGCACCTCCACATAGCTGATTGCGCCGCCGGTGGAGAGAGCCTGGAACTGAGACTCGAATTTCAGCTTCGAGAACGCGTCGATCTCCTCTCCCACATGGACATGGTAGCTATTTGTGATATAACTCTTGTCCGTTACGCCCGGCACGATACCGAAGCGTTTCTGAAGGCATTTTGCAAACTTGTATGTGGTACTCTCGATGGGCGATCCGTAGATGCTGAAGGCAATGTTCGTCTCCTCTTTCCACTTGTCGCAGGCATCGTTCATATGCTGCATCACTTCCAGGGCAAAGGGTGTCGCTTCCGGATCCGTATGGGACTTGCCGGTCATATATTTCACACACTCATACAGACCCGCATATCCCAGGGAGATAGAAGAATATCCGCCATAGAGCAGCCTGTCGATCGGTTCTCCCTTCTTCAGCCGCGCCAGAGCGCCATACTGCCACAGGATCGGCGCTGCGTCGGAGAGCGTTCCTTTCAGGCGGTTGTGCCTGCACATCAGGGCACGGTAGCACAGGTCCAGCCTCTCGTCAAAGACCTTCCAGAACTTCTCTTTGTCCCCGCCGGATGAGAGTGCCACATCCACCAGATTGATAGTGACGACCCCCTGGTTGAACCTTCCATAAAACTTGTAGTTCCCGTTCTCGTCTTTCCATGGGTTCAGCGCGCTCCTGCACCCCATCACCGGGAAGCAGTTGCCCTCTTTTAACTCTTTCATCTTCTTCTCAGAAATGTAATCCGGAACAAGGCGTTTTGACGTACACTTTGCGGCAAGCTCCGTCAGGTAGTAATAGGGCTGTCCCTCGTCGATGTTATCCTCTTCGAGAACATAGATCAGTTTCGGGAACGCCGGCGTCACCCAGACACCCGCCTCGTTCTTCACGCCCTGGTAGCGCTGTTTGAGCGTCTCCTCAATGATCATGGCGAGGTCTTTTTTCTCCGCCTCGCTCTTCGCCTCATTCAGATACATGAACACGGTCAGGAAAGGCGCCTGTCCGTTGGTCGTCATCAGAGTGATCACCTGGTACTCTATGGTCTGTACGCCCTTTGTGATCTCCTTTTTCAGCCTGCTCTCGACGATCTCGTCAAGCACATCCTTCGGGTATTCAAAGCCCACCAGTTTCATCTCCTGGAGCACTTCCGCACGGATCTTCTCTCTGGACACCTGCACAAAGGGAGCAAGATGCGCCAGGGAAATACTCTGTCCGCCATACTGGTTGCTCGCCACCTGTGCGATGATCTGCGTCGCGATGTTGCATGCTGTCGAAAAACTGTGGGGCTTTTCGATCATGGTCCCGCTGATAACAGTCCCGTTCTGGAGCATGTCCTCCAGATTGACCAGATCGCAGTTGTGCATGTGCTGCGCATAGTAATCCGAATCATGGAAGTGGATGATCCCGGCCTTATCCGCCTCAACGATATCCTCCGGCAGGAGCATCCTCTGGGTCAGGTCACGGCTGACCTCCCCCGCCATATAGTCCCTCTGGACACTGTTGACCGCCGGGTTCTTGTTTGAGTTCTCCTGCTTCACATCTTCATTGTTGCACTCGATCAGTGACAGTATCCGGTTGTCCGTCGTGTTCGCGCGGCGCACGAGAGAACGTTTGTAACGGTATCTCACGTACTGTCTCGCCAGTTCGAATGCTCCTGTCGCCATGATCTGATTCTCCACCATATCCTGGATCTCCTCCACGGATACAGCGCGGTTCAGTTTATTGCATTTAAATTCCACATACTCCGCGATATCCTCGATCTGTCCGTCATTTAAACTTCTGCTCTCAGCGTTTGTATCCGCCTTGGTGATCGCGGTGATGATCTTTTTAATATCAAATACTTCTTCCGAGCCATTTCTCTTGATAATCTTCATTCTGCCCTTCTCCTCGTTAATGTCTTTTTCGTACAGGCTTTATTCTAATACAAAATATAGTGTTTGGCAATCCCTAAAACACATTATCATGTATTTTCAGAACAAGCCCTGCATTTTCAGAGAATTTCTCTCTCCTGAAATATTTCACAGATTCCGTTACACAAAAACAGACAGGAATGTGAATTGTCTGTCACTTCCTGTCCGAATCTGTTCTGTATTTTCCGGCATCACCGCGCTGCAGTACCCACATATCCCGGCGTCCTGTGTCGGTACTCTTCCGCTGCCGTCCGTCATCCAAGCGCCACATCCAGTATCATCATCAGGACAAATCCCAGGGCCACACCCACGGTGCCTATATTGGAGTGCGCTCCTTCCTGGGCTTCCGGGATCAGTTCCTCAACCACCACATAGATCATGGCGCCCGCTGCAAATGCAAGGAGATAGGGCAGAAACGGCACAACAAGCCCGGTCAGCAGTATCGTGATGAACGCCGCAACAGGCTCCACGATCCCGGAGAGCGTCCCATATGCAAACGCTCTTGTCCTGGAGATCCCCTGCCCCTTCAGAGGCATGGAGATGATCGCCCCCTCCGGGAAATTCTGGATCGCAATCCCCACCGACAGCGCAAATGCCCCGGCAAGAGTCAGCGCCCCATTTCCCGCCATCGCTCCGGCAAAGGTGACGCCCACCGCCATCCCTTCCGGGATGTTATGGAGTGTCACTGCAAGGACAAGCATGGTTGTTTTTTTTAAATGAGAGGGCATCCCTTCCGGTTTCTCCTCTGTGAAATGCAGATGGGGCGTCACTGTATCAAGAACGAGCAGAAATCCCATCCCCAGCAGAAATCCTGCCGCCGCAGGAATCCAGGCGATGCCGCCTGCGTCCTCCGCCATCCCGATCGCCGGGATGAGCAGAGACCATACAGACGCTGCGATCATCACTCCTGACGCAAATCCCAGAAGCAGCTTCTGCAGCCTCTGGTTCATTTCTTTTTTCATAAAAAATACCATTGCCGATCCAAGTGTGGTTCCTGCAAATGGTATAAAAATTCCGAGTAATATGTTCTGGTCCATCTTTTCTCTCCCTCTCCCCCTCCCAAGGCAGCCGGTATCTGCTGTTTTCCTTTATTCAAAAAGGGGGTTTCTTACTGATCATTTTTTACCACTGCTCTTATGATATGCATCAGAGGGAGCTTTTGTCAATGCCTGCCGGCTTTTTCTTCCCGGCAGACATTCACTTTGTTTTTCTCTCACGCCTTTCCGGCAAGTTCTTCTCCCGCGGCGCGGCACGCTTCAAGCGCCTCCTCGTCCGGCGCCTCATTGGCGATGATCCCTTCTTCTCTCACAAGGACCGCCCCGGCATTTTTCATGCGCTCCGCCCAGTTTCTCATCCATTCTCCATCTCCCCAGCCGTAGGAGCCGAAGAGGAGGAGCGTCTTTCCGGATACCAGAGGTTCCAGAGCCTCCACGAAAGGTTCCATCTCAGATTCTTCCAGCTGCTCCGCTCCCATGGAAGGGCATCCCAGGGCAAACGCATTCTCTCCTGACAGCGCTGAAGCATCTTTTTCCGATACTTCCGTCACATCAGCCTCCGCTCCCGCTCTGCGGATCCCTTCCGCCACCGCCTCAGCCATCGCCTGCGTGTTTCCTGTTCCGCTCCAGTATACTACTGATACACTCATTTTTTTCCTCCTTTTCTTTGCCCGGCATCCGCCGGTGCGTTTTCTGTCAAAGTTCCGCTGTTCTTAAAGAGCAATTTCCCGGATGCTCTTTCCCGTCAGGAACTCATTCACCGCCCAGTTCTTTGCACGGTCATATCGATTGAAGATCATTTTCGCTGCAGGAACGTTGCCGTACACTTTCCAGTATCCTGTCATGAGAAAATCCTTTCCTCCGTTGCGTATAAATCCCCGCACATCCCCTGCCGGATATCCCAGGAAGGCGCCGATCTCATGGGGGAATCCCAGATTCATTTCTTCGTACTCCGCCACTCTCTGCGAAAGTCTCCCCAGCATTTCCGGGAGTTCCATTGCGGCGTAGCCATACTCACAGATCAGCGCATATACTTCTGCTCTTTTCAGATACGCTTCCAGTTCTTCCGGACGGTAGAAAAGGACAAGGCATCTGCCGCCGGATTCCGAAAGTCTATGATATTCGATCCCCAGACCGTCCATGAGTTCCCTCAAAATGCCGTATGACTGCGAGTCCACGGTAATGACACAGGACACTTTCAGTCCCTTCAGAAAAGGCGCGCACTGGAGCACGACCTGAAAGGCAAGCCGTATCCTCCGGTCACTATTTTTTAAAAAATAAGACAATACTTCAGCCGGCATTGTTCCCTCCTTTAATTTTGAGAATGATTTTCAACTATTGAGATACTACCATATCACTCGTGATTTTTCAATATCTTTTTTGATAACTTTTCTCAAAATTATATTTTTCTATTTTATCCTTTTTTTAGTTGTTCCCCACATCGCTTTGTTGTATAATAGTTCTAAGATATTTGAGAGGTGAGAATTCTCAAACAATACATACATAAAGGAGAGATTCGCCATGGTAAACTTAATCACAGGCCCAAGAGGCAGCGGAAAGACACAGCAAATGATTGATCTTGCAAACGAGAAGGTGAAAACTTCCAACGGAAACGTAGTATTTATCAAGAAGAGCCACAAGGACACATACACGGTAGACTTTAATATCCGTGCGATCCGGATGGCAGATTATCCAGATATCCTTACCCTCGAAGAGTTCGTCGGGTTCCTTTACGGCATGGTAGCAGGCAACCATGATATCGAGACCGTCTTTATCGACAGCGTGTTAAAACAGGCCAACATCACTTTGGAAAGCCTTCCGGCATTTCTCCAGAAGCTGAATAAGATCTCCACTGAAAACAACATTGATTTCTACCTCAGCATCGGCGCTGAGAAGAAAGATATACCGGATTTAGATGCATCCGGCTGTAATGTTATCTGCTAGATCTCAAAATCGACCAAAAGAGGGTGTCCCAGGAGCCATACAGCTCCTGGGACACCCCTTCTTTTTTCACAAAATATATTGTCCGATCCACGGATTCACTGTTCCTGCGCCGCTTTCTCCACGCCATTGAGCGACAGTACCGTGTTACTCCGCTCTCCTTCTTTATATTCTATGGTCACCTCATCTCCCACATTGTACCTGATGATGTCAATAAAATCCACGACCGGGATATCAAAGATCCCGTCAGAGCCTTCCAGCATGATATAATAGTGGGAATTACCGTCGATGACTCCCTGGGCGATCCTGGTGATCGGCGCCGTGATCGTCAGGACCTCTCTCGTATCCTCTGCTGTTTCCCTGATCCCGTTCTCATACATCAGATCCGTGTAGGCATCCTCACATTCACTGACCGTATCCCCTGTAGCAACGATCTGGTATTTCTGCACGTTTACCATCGCATACATCTTCACAAGACCCGCGTCATCTTTCAGCGCGATGAAATACGTAGGCTCCCCGGAGATGTTGAGCAGCAGCGGGAATGTAGCAGTATAATGCAGGTTCTGTACCTGCCCTTCCGCCGAGGACATGGCAGAAGCCTCCGTAGCTCCTTCCACCTCATAAAACCTTGTCTCCATAGTCCGCTGGTTCATGAGTACGAACCCGACATTGGACTGATCTCCGCTGACCGATGTCACACCGGTATAGACCCACACATCGTCGTTGATCGCCAGATAATTATATCCTTCCGTAGTCTCAAGGCAGTCCTTCTGACCAAGCACGCTGTTAAGAAATCCGTGTTTGAGCGTCCCGTGATAATCATAGAGCTGCACGAGAAGATCCGCTGAATAAGCCCGGTCGATCCACTGGGGCGCATCCTCTATAGCATAGTCCTCCGTTTCACCTGTTATTGCGTTGCACAATACAACCCTACCTATCGTAACCCCGCCGAACAATCCGATATTATACTGCTTCACGGGACAGATCCAGTACGGTACGCCTTCTTCATTCACCTCAAAACTGAGATCATTGAAAATATAAGTCGGATACCGGAATCTGAGATGCCGGTAAATATTCCGGTTAAAATGGTCGCTGGTCGTATATTTCATTCCCTCGTCCAGTTTGACCAGTTCCGTGTTCTGAGTTGCCATATCGATCGTGATATACGCCGGGATCCCCTCGCTCTGATTGGTAAACCACTTGATCAGGCTGGCATATTTCAGAGGCGATACCCGGACCGGACGATCCTTGTAATTGATCTGGGAATACAGTTCATCCACCTCAAACTGGGACACCATATCCACCATGCTCCCCATCTTCCTGTTCCCCAGGAGCGCAGCCGAATCACGGTCAAGGAGAGGAATCTGATCGTACGAGAGTTCTTCGATATCTGTTGTGAACTCCCCGGTCTCCACTGCCATGAGCTGTTGATATTTTTTCGCATTGATCACAGGAGAAGACAGCAGCGTCCCGGCAAGATACACGATGACCACCGCCGCGAGAAGCCCCAGGATCACTTTCAGCCCTTTCGACTCTCTGAGTCCATACCGGTCCAGATTCTTCTTTTTGATAAAGATCAGTGCCGCAAGGATGATCAGGATGACAAGAAAAATCCAGAACTCCGTGGAATGGATATTGATCGCGGGCAGAGCTGCGTAATAGTAGATTCCCAGCAAGAGGACCGCAAGGACTGCTATGAGCACCTTTGTTTTTAACTTTTTCATTCACTTTTCCTTTCTTTGCAGGATACCGTGTCAGAATCTCCTGCGCCACAGATCCGGCGAGAACATCAGAAGGTACGGGATGATCTCAAGACGCCCCACCAGCATGTCAAAACTGAAAACGATCTTTGACAGAGGTGAGAACATATGGAAGTTCTCCACCGGTCCTACTTTCGAGATTCCCGGTCCCACGTTATTTATTGTTGTCAGAACGCCGCTGAATGATGTAGCAAAATCAAAATTATCTATGGAAACGATGATCACGGAAGCGACCAGTATGAATACATACGCCGCAAAATATACGTTGATCCCGCGGAGCGTTTCTGCGCCCACTCTTTTCCCGTTCAGCTTGATCACTGTCACTGCATTCGGATGAAGGATCTTCCGGATCTCCTGGCGGATGGATTTACAAAGTACCACAAACCTGCACACTTTGATACCGCCTCCGGTAGATCCGGCGCATGCCCCAATGAACATGATCGACAGAAGGACCGCTTTCGAAAGTTCCGGCCAGAGTTCGTAATCCGCCGTATAAAATCCGGTCGTCGTGATGACCGATGCGACCTGGAACGACGCATAACGGAATGCATGGAGTACATTTCCATAGATGTTCAGGATATTTACCGTGATCACTGCGATAGCAGCCGCGATCACTCCCAGATAGGCACGAAGCTCTTCGTTTTTCAACACGCTCTTCCAGTCCTTTAAGAGGAGCAGGAAATACAGGTTGAAATTCACTCCGAACAGAATCATAAAGATCGTGATCACGCCGTCGATATATGCGCTGTCATAGAAGCTGACGCTGGCGTTCCTGTTGGAGAACCCTCCTGTTCCGGCAGTACTGAACGAATGAACCAGAGCATCGTACAGGTTCATCCCTCCGAACATAAGAAGGATCACTTCCACTGCCGTCAGGGCAAAGTACATCCCGTAGAGGATCTTTGCCGTCTGCCTTGCCTTTGGAACCAGCTTATCCGCCTCCGGTCCCGGCATCTCAGCCCTCATAAGGGGCATGGAATTCTCATCGTCAAGGGAGGTGATCATCATGACAAAGACGAGCACTCCCATACCTCCGATCCAATGGGTGAGACATCTCCAGAAATTGATCCCCATCGGAAGGCTCTCAATCTCCTGAAGGATCGTTGACCCCGTTGTGGTAAACCCGGAGACCGTCTCAAAGAACGCATCGATGTAACTGGGGATGCATCCCGTGATATAAAAAGGAAGCGCCCCGAACAGGGACCACAGGATCCAGGCAAGCCCTACGATGACAAAACCTTCCTTGCCGTAGATCCTGGTATTCTTCGGGCGTTTTCTGCCGAAGATCAGGAAGATGACTCCCAGCACCGCTCCGACGATGACAAACGCAGCTCCTGTCTTCTCCCCGTAAATGAGCGATACCAGAGCAGGGATCAGAAGGACGGCACCCTCGACTCCCAGCATCTTTCCCAGTATATAGACTATCATTCTCTTATTCATTTTTCTGCACCTACATCAGTATGTCTTCTATATCTTCAATTCCTTTTTCCATCGTGACTACGATCACGCTGTCACCAGCCTCCATATGGTCATCTCCGCCAGGGATGATGATCTGGCGCTTTCTCGCGATACATGCGATCAGGTTGTTTGACTTCAGCGACAGGTCCTTGAGCGGGATCCCTGTATAGCGCGTCTCCGACTTGATGATAAATTCCAGAGCCTCCACCTGCTCATCTACGAGCTGATACATCGTCTCGATATTGGCGCTTGCCTGAGAGTTCTTTCTTGCTCTTACATAACTCAGGATCGCATCTGCCGTAGCAGTTTTTGCCGACACGATACTGTCGATCCCAAACTCTTCCACCATGCGCGCCCGCCTGTCCTCATTGACTTTTGCTATGATCTTATCGATCCCCTGGCTTTTTGCGAACAGTGCGGTGATGATATTTTCCTCATCCATCCCTGTCAGGGCAACAAAAGCATCCGCATCCTCGATCCCTTCCTCAATAAGAAGATCGTGATCTGTCGCATCGCCGTTTATGATCGTGGCTTTCGGGAGAAGTTCACACAGATCCTCGCATCTCGCTTCATCCCGCTCTATGATCTTGACCTGCATTCCAATAGAACAAAGCTGGACAGAAAGATAATACGCTACTCTTCCGCCTCCGCAGATAATGACTTTCCTTATCTTTTCTCTGTGCTTTCCAAGAACTTTAAAAAACTGTTCCACCTCTTTGTGCGAAGCCGCAATATGTAGTTTATCTCCCTCGCGAATCACATAATCTCCGTCCGGTATAATAACATGATCACAATTTTCCACTGCACAGACAAGAATCTTGATCTGGAATCTGTTATACATTTCTGCAAGAGACATACCGACAAGCCGGCTTTCTTTCGGGATCGGGAATTCGATCAGCTCTACCCTTCCCTTTACAAACGTCTCAACCTTGCTCGCATCCGGGAACAGCAGGAGCCTGCTGATCTCATCCGCTACAATGAGTTCCGGATTGACCGCCATGCTCAGATGAAGGTCCTCTTTGAGGAGTCCGATCTGATGGAAATAGACCGGATTTCTGACACGTGCGATCGTATGTTTTGCTCCAAGCCTCTTCGCGATCAGACAACTCAGCATATTGCACTCGTCCGCCGATGTACATGCAATCACCAGATCCGCATGAGGCACATCCGCCTCCTTCTGCACATCCGCGCTGACTCCATCTCCTGTTACACAGGCGATGTCAAGCCGGTCTACGGCAAAACGCATCTTTTTTTCATTGTTGTCTATCATCACAACATCATAGTTCTCGACGGAAAGCTGTTTTGCCAGTTTATACCCCACTTTTCCGTCTCCGATAATCACAATTTTCATTTTCTTTTCCCTCTGTAAGAATATTATTGAAAATCCTCCTGCATACGCAGCAGAGCAATTATAGCACCTTTGATTCTAAAGTACAATAATCTTAGCGTTTTCTTTACACTGGGGAAATCCGGCGGGATAAGGGGCGGTTTTTCCGGGGGATGTGCCGGCTTTGGATGTGTGTTCGCCGGGGATGATATGTTTCCGCCGGAGGGGGATGTATCCCCGGCGCTGAAGGATCCGTGACCGGCAGGGATGCCCGGGAAGTTTTCTCCCTCACCCGGACAGATTTTGGGGACGTTCGGGAGGTCGCGCCCTTTGGGCGCTGCTCCCTGGGGGCAGGGAAGGCCCTCAGGACGGAAGGTTTTTCCGGGGAACCTATGGTTCCCCGGGAATAAGTAAGTGCAGGAAGAAGCGGGAGGGCTTCTTCCTGCATCAGTTTTTACTCTGTGCAGTCAGAAACCCTCCCGCTTCTTCTACTTTATAATTCCAGAAATTGCCGGGGAGTGGGGTTGGCCCAGCCGGATGTATGTGCTGATCGAAGGCTGTAGAACAGCGCCGGCACTTAGAGCGCGTCCTTTGCGCTCTTACGTGTCCGCTGCGCTGTTCTCCAAGCGAAAGCGCGCCTGAGATCAGTACATATATCCGGCGGACGTCCCCACCGCTCCCCCAATATTCTAATTATCCTCCGCTCTCGCAGCAATCTCCTTCTCCTGGACATCGGACGGAGCCTGCTCATAGCGTGCAAATGTATACTCATAGGTACCGCGTCCGCCTGTCATGGAGCGCAGGGTCGTACAGTATCCGAAGAGACCGGTCATCGGGATATCTGCCTCGATCACCTGTTTTCCGCCAGCGATCGGGTTCATGCCGAGCACGCGTCCGCGTCTCTTGTTGAGGTCTCCCATGACATCTCCGGTGTAGTCGTCCGGAACCGTGACTTTGAGAGAAGCAATGGGCTCAAGGAGTACCGGAGAAGCTTCCATGAAGCCTTTCTTGAACGCCTGGCTTGTCGCCGTCTTGAACGCCATCTCTGAGGAATCTACCGGATGGTAGGATCCGTCATACAGCGTCGCCTTCACGCCGACTACCGGATATCCCGCAAGAGGTCCTTTCACAACTGATTCCTGAAGTCCTTTTTCCACTGCCGGGAAGTAGTTCTTCGGAACCGCGCCGCCCACAACGCACTCCTCAAATATATAAGGAGTCTCAAGGTCTCCCGACGGCTCAAATTTCATCTTGACATGTCCGTACTGTCCATGCCCGCCGGTCTGTTTCTTATATTTCATATCCACATCGGAGTTCTTGCGGATCGTCTCGCGGAATGCAACCTTCGGTGTACTCAGCGTGATCTCTACCTTATATCTTGCCGCCAGCTTGCTCGCTGTGATCTCGAGATGCTGATCTCCCATACCATACAGGAGCGTCTGCCTGTTCTCGCTGTCATTTACGACTTTCAGTGTCACATCCTCCGCAGTCATCCTTGAGAGTGCCTGAGACACCTTATCCTCGTCGCCTTTCTTATTTACAGTATACTTCATATATGTATACGGAACAGAATAGTCTGTCTTTGCATAGCTGACCTGGGTCGCTTTTGTGGACAGCGTATCTCCTGTACGGGTATTGGCAAGTTTTGCGATGGCGCCGATATCTCCCGCGAACAGTTCAGAGACCTCTGACGGTTTGTTTCCGCACATGGTATACAGCTTGCCCGGTTTTTCCTCGGATTCTGTATCCGCGTTATAAAGAACGTCGTCACCTTTAAGAACGCCTGAGCATACTTTGACAAAGGAATATTTTCCGATGAACGGATCCACCATGGTCTTGAACACATAAGCGCTCTTTGCCTTTGAGAACTCGTAGTTTGCCTCAAAGATGTCATTCGTCGTGCGGTTGATCCCCGCGCAGGTCCTCTTGTCCGGGCTCGGGAAGAATCTCACGATATCAGACAGGAGGTTTGCAACGCCCTGTGCCTGGATATTGGATCCCATCGCCACCGGGACGATATCCCCGTCCATAACCTCGGTACGCATCGCAGCGCGGATCTCTTCGATGGAGAACTCCTCACCGTTGAAGTAACGCTCCATAAATTCCTCGCTGGTCTCTGCCACAGCTTCCATAAGAGAATCCCTCAGGATCTCCAGGTTCGGTTTACAGTAATCCGGGATCTCGCACTCTTCTCTCTGGCCGATCCCTGTATATCTGCGCCCTGCATTCTTGATGACGTTGATATACCCGACCAGTTTTTCATTTTCACGGATCGGCTGGAAATGAGGCGCGATCTTCTTTCCGTATCTCGCTGTCAGATCCTCGACCACCTGACGGAAACTTGCATCGTCTACGTCCATCTCTGTCACATATACCATTCTCGGAAGATTGTATTTGTCACAGAGTTCCCATGCCTTCTCTGTTCCCACCTGCACGCCTGCTTTTCCGGACACTACGATGACCGCCGCGTCCGCCGCGCTCACTGCTTCTTCCACTTCTCCGACAAAATCAAAATAACCCGGTGTATCCAGTATATTGATCTTCGCTTTCTCCCACTCGATTGGGATCAGGCTCGTGCTGATCGAAAATCCGCGTTTCTGCTCCTCTTTATCAAAATCGCTCACCGTATTGGACTCTGAGACTTTCCCCATACGGTTTGTAGCCCCTGATACATACAGCATCGCCTCGACAAGACTCGTCTTGCCGCTTCCGCCGTGTCCGAGCAGGACCACGTTCCTAATTTCGTCTGTTCTGTAAACCTTCATGCTGCTGCCTCCTTGTATAGTTATTGTGCATATTCTCTCTTCATTATCATAGTTCACGCCTCTTTTCCGGACCAGGTGTGGATCATGATCTTTCACGGATATGCACGCTATGGATATATTGTACTAAAACTTCTCGATAAATACAACTATTTTATTCATTTTTCACATATCCAGAAGTTGTTTACTTTTACAGTGCAAAGTGTTAAAATATCTCTGTGTGCGCCGCATCTGCCCACACAGCAGTCTCACCCCGGGCAGCCGTGCCCGAGGAGGTCCGCGGCGCTATACGGACATTATGACAGTGAAAGGAATTCAGCTATGGCTTCAGTAAAAATAGGATTTATCGGGCTCGGGCTGATCGGAGGCTCCATCGCAAAGGCGGTCCGCCGTTATTACCCGGACTATGAGATACTTGCCTTTGATAAAAACCGGGAGACACTTGCCCTTGCCATCCAGGAGGGGACGATCCACACATCCTGTTCCTCCATAGACGACAACTTCAGAGGATGTTCGTACATCTTCCTGTGCGCTCCGGTTTCCTATAATACCGCCTATCTGGCGCAGCTTAAGGAACTTGTGGACGAAGACTGTATCCTCACCGATGTGGGGAGCGTCAAGACTTCCATCCATGAGGAGATCATCACTCTCGGGATGGAGGAAAATTTTATCGGCGGACACCCCATGACCGGTTCGGAAAAAAGTGGTTTTTCCAACGCGAAAGCGCATCTGATCGAAAATGCCTACTATATCCTCACCCCAACCGAAAAAGTGGCGGAGGAAAAGGTAACGGCATACCGGGATTTCATCGCGTCCCTGAAGGCGCTTCCCATCGTCCTTGACTATAAAGAGCATGACAATATCACCGGGACGATCAGCCACCTTCCGCACATCATCGCCTCCACCCTTGTGAATTTTGTCCATGACACGGACTCTGCGGACGAACTGATGAAAGCGCTGGCTGCGGGCGGGTTTAAGGACATCACCAGGATCGCATCATCATCACCTGTCATGTGGCAGCAGATCTGCCTGAAGAACGGGAAGAACATCTCCCGCATCCTGGGAGAATATATCAACGCTCTGGAGCATGCAAAGTCCCTGGTCGACTCCGGAGATGAACCGGCGCTCTACTCCATGTTCGAATCCTCAAAAGACTACCGGGATTCCATGCCGGGCAGTTCTGCGGGACCGATCAAGAAACAGTTCGCACTGTACTGCGACATCATCGACGAAGCGGGCGGGATCGCGACCATCGCCACCATCCTCGCCAGCAATAACATCAATATCAAAAATATCGGCATCATACACAACAGAGAGTTTGAGGAAGGCGTACTCCGCATCGAGTTTTATGATGAGGCTTCCTCTTCCAAGGCCACAGCCCTGTTACAGAAATACCATTATATCGTATATGAGGTATAATGACCGCGTTTCATATCCGCATGAAGCGCATGTCTCTGGGGCACGTAAAAACACGAGAAAGAAGGACATGTTACAATGGAATTATGCAGCATCACCGGATTAAGGGGAAAAGTCAGCGTACCGGGAGATAAGTCCATCTCCCACCGGAGCGTCATGTTCGGCTCCATCGCGAAAGGTACTACCGAGATCCGTCATTTTCTGAATGGTGCGGACTGTCTTGCAACGATCCGCTGTTTCCGCACCATGGGAATCGATATAAAAGAAAAGGGGGACACCGTTATCGTACACGGGAAAGGGCTCAACGGGCTCTCTGCCCCTGACCACATCCTGGACGTGGGGAACAGCGGCACCACGACCCGGCTGCTCTCCGGCATCCTTGCAGGTCAGCCCTTTGACTCCAAGCTCTCCGGAGATGAATCCCTGAACTCAAGACCCATGAAGCGGATCATAGCTCCGCTCACCCAAATGGGCGCAAATGTATCCAGCATCCTGCGCAACGGCTGTGCCCCGCTCTATATCACCCCGGGGAAACTCCACGGGATCCATTACGATTCACCTGTCGCATCCGCCCAGGTAAAATCCTGTCTCCTTCTCGCCGGACTCTACGCCGAGGGAGAAACTTCTGTCACAGAGCCCACTCTCTCCCGAAACCACACGGAACTCATGCTCCGGGAATTCGGCGCAGATATCCGCTCCACCTTTGAGATCGGCAGCACCAGGGCAACGGCTTCCATCCGTCCCGGGAGAGAGCTGTACGGACAGAAACTCACCGTACCCGGCGATATCTCTTCTGCTGCCTACTTTATCGCAGCAGGACTGCTCGTACCGGATTCCGAGATCCTGATCGAAGGTGTCGGCATCAATACCACCCGCGCCGGGATACTCAAAGTATGCGAGGATATGGGAGGAGACATCACACTGCTCAACGAGCGCACCGAGGGTGGGGAGAAGATCGCCGACATCCTCGTCCGCACCAGCCGTCTCCACGGCATCCGGATCGAGGGGGACATCATCCCCACACTGATCGACGAGATCCCGATCATCGCGGTCATGGCTGCCGCTGCAGAGGGGACTACCGTCATAAAAGACGCCGCAGAACTGAAGGTCAAGGAGACCGACCGTATCGAGACGGTGACAGACAACCTGAAAGCCATGGGCTGTAAAGTCACCCCCACTGACGACGGCATGATCATCACCGGAGGGACACCGCTCAAGGGCGCGTCCATCCACACACTCCTGGACCACCGCATCGCCATGGCGTTCAGCATCGCAGCACTGATCGCAGAAGGAAACACAAAGATCCTGGACAGCAAGTGCATCGAAGTATCCTATCCCGATTTCTACGACACCTTCGAACTGCTGCTGTGAGAAACCTTCCGGGACTGATAAGGTCAGCGTCCGAAAACCGCCATCCGAAAACCGCGGAAGGAGAATACTTTCAAGACGTATTTGGGGAGAGAGGGCGCGGGACGTTTCAGGTTCCGTTCCAGAATCCCGGAAATACTAGGAGCTCTGTTCTCTGGCTAAAAACAAACATTACAATGGCACAACTCGTCTTCGCCTCAAACAAGCGCCATTGTAATGTTTAACGCCAGAGCCCAGAGCTCCAACTATTTCCAGGGATTCCTCCAAAGTCACCTGCCACGCCCCACCCCCTCTCCCACTCTCTTTCCATGGATGCGCGCCCCGCAGGGGCCACGCATCCCCTCCCCAGGGAGCAGCGCCCTCCGGGCGCGTCCTCCCGGACTGCCCCGCGAACTGCCGGAGTGAGGGAACAGCCCAGCCTAAAAGGTGTGCTGTCTAAGGGCCGTTAAAACAATGCCGGCACTTAGAGCGCGTCCTTTGCGCTCTTACGTGTCCGCTGCATTGTTTTCCGAGCGGGAGCGTGCCCGCAGACAGCACACCTCTTAGGCGGACGGTGGTCCCCCTCACTCCGCCAGCTCCGCGAGCATCTCCTTCACTGTTTTTCCATACACCGGATGTCTCTTATACGGCGCGATCTCCGAGAGCGGTTCCAGCACAAACCTTCTCTTATGCATTTCCACGTGGGGGATGCACAGCTCGTCTTCCTCCCAGACCAGATCATCGTAAAAGATGATGTCCAAATCCAGCGTCCTTGGTCCCCAGTGTATGATACGTTCCCGTCCGGCATCCTTTTCGATCCGGCCCAGTTCTTCCAGAAGTTCTCCCGGATACAGAAGAGTCTTTAACTTCAGGCACCCGTTGAGGAAATCTGCCTGATCGGTCACACCGTAAGGCGGCGTCTCGATAAATCCGGACACCTTCTCCACACGGGAATCCGCCCTGTCATCCAGTGCTTTCACCGCCTGATCCAGATATGCTTTCCGGTCTCCCATATTAGATCCCAGAGCGATGTATGCCGTGTGCCACCCCCGCTCGATGGTCACGCCCACCGTCTTCAGCGGGAGTTTTACCGGAGCCCAGGGCTTCTTGATCGTAAGCCTGACTTTTCTGAGCAGAGGATAGGAAAGGAGCATCTTCTCCGCAAGACTCTCTGCCGCCCTCTCAAGGAGCTGAAAAGTATGCTCCCGCAGATAACGCTCTATAAATGCGCTCACCTCTCCATAATGGATGGAAGCGGTAAGGTCATCCGTCTTCCCAGCCTTCCTTGTGTCCGTATAAAGCACTGCTGTCACCAGAAATTTCTGCCCGAGCACATTTTCCTCGGGAAAGACACCATGATTTGCAAACACTTCCAGATCCTCGATCCTGATCTCATCCAGCCCCATTGTAATAAACACCTCATACTTTCTAAATAGTTCTCCGACATCCTGTCCTAACTGCTGACACACCCCTTTTACAGGCTGTGTTCTCTCATCAGCGCCTTTGTCATCCGGATGGCTCTCTTATTCTTCTCCACGTCATGGACGCGCACAAAGGCGCATCCCTTCTGCACTCCGTAAACTGTTGTCACCAGCGTTCCTTCCTCTCTCTGGTCTGCCGGCAGGTCCAGTGTCAGCCCGATCACGGATTTTCTGGAAGTCCCCAGAAGGACCGGATATCCCAGTTCATGCATGATCTCCAGTCTGTCAATGATCTCCAGGTTCATCTCATATGTTTTTCCAAATCCCACGCCCGGGTCCAGGATGATCCCGTCCTTCCGGATACCGGCATTTTCTGCCAGGCGCACACACTCCCGCATATCTTCCATAAAATCCGTAAGGAACTCTCTATATTCAGCCATATCTCTGTTATGCATCAGGCAGCACGCCGCGTGATATCCGGCGATGACCTCTGCCATCCTGCCATCGTACTTCAGTCCCCAGATATCATTTACAAGATCTGCGCCTGCATCCAGGGCAGCCTCCGCCACCCGGCTCTTGTAAGTATCAATGGATACAGGCACATCAAACTCTTTTTTGAGTGCCCGGATCACCGGCACCACACGCGCCGCTTCCTCTTCATCCGTGATCTGGATATGTCCCGGCCGGGTAGACTCCCCGCCCACATCAAGGATGTCGGCTCCTTCCCGCACCATCTGTTCTGCGTGGCGCAGCGCCGCATCCATGTTGTTATACTTTCCTCCGTCAGAAAAAGAATCCGGTGTTACGTTCAGGATTCCCATGATATAGGTATTATTTTCTGTGTCAAACTGTTTTCCGCCTATGTTCATACCTTGATCTCCATATTCTTTTTTTCTTTGCTCCAGTCGCACTCTGCCTCCGCCGGACAGGCAAAGCACATCCTGGACGCCTTGTCGCTCTCGTACAGGAGCCGCTCCAGAGGCTCTGCATCTTCCCGGAGCCTTCTGTGTCCTTTTATCGCAGTCAGGATCTGATCTTTCTCCTCTTCTGTAAAAGTTACCTCCTCCGGAAGCCCTGAGAGGATCTGATCTGCGATGGCCACTCCTACAAGTTCATGAGGGATCTTCTCCTCATACTGCAGCGACTTTCCTATATCGTGAAGGATCGCCGCAGCGTAGACCAGCTCCTTTGAAAATCCCAGGCCGTCCTCCAGATTCCGGATATATGCGATCCTCGCCACATCCAGGAGATGTATCATCTGATGCCGGCAGAAGATCCTGTCCTTTTCCAGCTGCTCAAGCTTCCTGTAATATGCCTGATATATCGGATGATCCCAAATGGCATTGACTCTCTCCATCACACGTTCTCCCTCGCTTATCTTATCGCATTTTAAAAGCGCCATCCTCCGGCATCATCTTTCCAGCATACGGAAAAACCGTTCTTCCAGCGCAGGATCCGTCTCGAACACGCCTCTTCTCGCCAGCGTGACGGTCCGGCTCCCCGGCTTTTTAATGCCCCGCATTGTCATGCACATATGCTCTGCTTCCAGCATGACAATGGCGCCTTTTGGCTGCATATATTCCATCAGTGCATCCGCGATCTGCCCGGTCAGCTGTTCCTGGATCTGAAGCCTTCTCGCATAGACTTCCACCGTCCTTGCCAGCTTGCTCAGTCCCACGACTTTCCCGTCCGGGATATACGCGATATGTGCTTTTCCGTAAAACGGCAGCGCATGATGTTCACACATAGAGTAAAATGTGATATCTTTTTCCACCACCATCTCACTGTTATCCACAGAGAAGGTCCTGCACAGATGCATCCCCGCATCCTCGTCCATCCCGCCATATATCTCTCCACACATCCGGGCGATCCGGTCCGGAGTATCCTTTAAGCCTTCCCGCTCCGGATCCTCGCCGATCCCCTCCAGGAAGAGGCGGACCGCCTGCCTGATTTTTTTCTGATCTGTCATTTTCGTATCCCTCTTTTCTGTTGCTGCATTTCCAGTCCCCGACCCGATGGCTCGGGATCCGGTCCTGCATTCATCCGTTCCTTCTCTTCCCATTCTGCCGTTTCTCTGTCCAGCGCTTCTTTCACCTGTTCCAGGTAGGACAGAGAGCCGAACGCCAGGATCACATCCTCTTCGACGGCTTCTTCCAGAGCTTCATGGACAGCCTGTTCCACGCTCTCATCCTCTTTTACTTTTATCTCCGGGCATCTGCCCCGAACGGTCCGTGCCAGTTCCGAAGCCGGCAGAGTCCGTTTTCTGTCCGGCAGGCTCACCGTATGTACGGAGGAGGCCAGGGGGCACATGATATCTGTGATCTTTTCATACTCTTTATCCTTAAAAACGCCCATGATGCAGATCAGCTTCTTCTCCGGAAAATAGGCCTCTACCGATTCCCGCAGCCGAAGTGCTGCATCCTCATTGTGGGCTCCGTCCAGGAGAAACACCGGGCGGTCCATCACGCAGGAAAACCTTCCCTGCCACACAGTGTGGGCGATGCCCTTCTCCACTGCTTCCGCACTGATCCTGCAGCCAAGTCTCCTCAGCATCCGGATCACCTCCAGCGCCGCCGCCGCATTTGTGATCTGACTCTTTCCTGCCAGAGGGCTGTAAAGTTCCCCGAACTCTTTATAAGAAAACCGAACCCCCCGGAAATCTTCCTTGATGATGTCAACATATCCCGCCTGCGCAAGCTCCAGACCGTACCGCGCTGCCCGCGCTTTGAGGATCTGTGTCACTTCGGGTTTCTGCACTGCGGAGACGACCGCGCTGCCCGGCTTGATGATCCCCGCTTTATTTTCCGCGATCTCTTCCAGTGTGTCTCCCAGCACTCCGATATGATCCCGGCTGATGCTGGTAAAGACGGCGCATACTGTATTCTTTACGATGTTCGTAGCGTCCAGTTCTCCGCCCAGCCCCGCTTCAAGGACCACAAAGTCGCACTTCATTTCCTTATAATATAAAAACGCTATCGCCGTTTCTGCTTCAAACACGGTGGGCGAATGTTCCCCTGCCGCTTCCATTCGGGCGATAGCATCTCTTACTCTCTCTGTCAGATCCGCAAATTTCTCTTCCGGGATCCAGCTTCCGTCTACCTGGATCCGTTCCAGATAGGAAACCACTGTCGGTGAAACATACCGCCCGGTCCTGTATCCTGCCTCACTCAGTATCGTCGAAGTGTATGCAAGCACAGATCCCTTGCCATTCGTTCCTGCAATATGTATGAACTTCAAGTCATCCTGGGGATTCCCAAGTTCACGCAACAGACCTCGAATCGTCTCCAAGCCAAGTACACTTCCGTATTTCGACATCTCGTCCAAATATACCCTTGCTTCTCTATAGGTCACGTTCTTTCGTTTCCTTTCCGTATTCTGTTTGTGTTTCCTCGTAAAGGGATCTTCTAACCCTTTACGACGATGTACATCATACCACTATTCTTCCGGATTCACAAGATAAACATCAACGAATTTCATCAATATTGACTTTCCATATCTTCTATGGTATGTTAAGTGTACTATTAGCATTAGTACACTTCAAACAGTTATATAAAAAGAAGAGGGATACTATGATCACAATCGACTATCAAAGCAAACTGCCGCTTTACGAGCAGATTGCAGAGCGTTTCCAAGCTTTGATCCTGAGAGGAGCGCTGCCCCCGGGCAGCCAGATGCCCTCTGTGCGCTCCCTCGCTGTGGAGCTTTCCATCAATCCGAACACTATACAGAAAGCCTTTGCACTGTTGGAACAGCAAGGCTATATCTATCCGGTCAGAGGACGCGGTAATTATGTATCGGACACTGCAAAACTTGCAGAAAATAAAAAACATTCCCTGCTGGAAGAGATCCGTCAGCTTCTCAGGCAGGGCAAAGAACTTGGAATTACACGTTCAGAATACATTACAGTCCTGGATGGACTGTATCAGGAGGAGGATATCAGATGATCGAACTGAAAGACCTTGACAAGACATTTCACAATATACACGCTGTAGATCATGTAACCGGCACGATTCGCGAGGGTATGGTATTCGGTCTGATCGGATCAAACGGTGCGGGGAAAAGCACACTGCTTCGCATGATCAGCGGGATTATCCGTCCTGACAGCGGAGAACTCCTTGTAGATGGAGACCCGGTATTCGAAAACCCGGATATAAAATCCCAGATTTGTTTCTTATCTGACTCTCCCTACTTTTTTCAGAATGCAGACCTGAAAGAAATGAGGGATTACTATATGACAGTCTACCCGGCCTTTAACAGAAAGCAATTCGATTCTCTGACCAAAATCTTTAATCTGGATACCAACCGCAGAATCAACGCTTTCTCAAAAGGTATGAAAAAACAGGTGTCAATCCTTCTTGGTCTGTGCGCCGGCACGAAATATCTGTTGTGCGATGAGACATTTGACGGACTTGACCCTGTAGTGCGCCAGGCGGTCAAAAGCCTGTTCGCCGCCGAGATCATGAACCGGGATTTTACCCCCGTGATCTCTTCCCACAATCTCAGGGAACTGGAAGACATCTGCGACAATGTGGGGCTTCTCCATCAGGGAAAGCTGCTGCTCACACAGGACCTTGACCAGATCAAATGTAATATCTGTAAACTTCAATGTGTGATTCAGGATGCTCACCGCGAGCAGGAACTTTTAAGAAACCTGCGCGTCGTTAAGCTGGAACGCACCGGTTCTTTGCTGACTCTCACAGTCCGCGGAGAGCGCTTGGATGTCCTGCGCATTGCAGAAGCGCAGAACCCTTTGTTTATCGAGGTTCTGCCTCTTACTCTCGAGGAAATATTTATCAGTGAAACGGAGGTGGCCGGTTATGACGTCAAAGACTATTTCTTACATTAAACTAATTCGTGCGGACATCAAACACAGAGGATGGCTTCTCGCATTGACAAGCATTGTTCTCTTTCTGGCTATGCCTGTTTATACAATGCTCTTTCTAAGTACATACACAGATTCTGCATCAGACCTTATCGCTTATTTTCCCGGTCTAATAAACGGGAATAACCTGCGCTCTCTTGCCGGGGCGATTGCAGTGTTAGCCGTTCTTACCGCCCTGACCGGTTTCGGCTATATCCACTCCAGAGAGAGGCTGGACTTTTTCCACTCTCTTCCTGTAAAACGCACAACATGGTTTGCCACAACCTACCTGTCCGGACTGATCATCTTTCTTGTTCCATATATGATCTGCAGTATACTGACTATAATAGCAGGCGCGGTAAACGGACTTATGACCGCCCGGCTTGCACAATATTCTGCTGTAGCCGCCCTTGGCGGCATCCTGGCGTTTTTTATCATTTATAATGCTTCTGTCTTCGCCGTTATGGTAACGGGAAGGACTGTCACCGGACTGTTGGCAGCGCTGGCGGTAATTGTATATCCCACCATGATATTTGCCCTGGCTTCTTCACTGGAACTGGCCTTTTTCAAGAGTTACTACAGCTATGATCTGAGCTCCACACTGCCTCAGAAACTTGCCAGTTACCTTTCACCTTATGAATTGTTCAGTTCCCTGATCACAGAGGGGGCCACCGGCAGCCTCCATGTCGGTCCGGCTGCCGCGGCGATACTTATATCCGCTCTGCTTATCATATGTGCGGTACTCCTCTACCGGATTTACCCGTCAGAGGCTGCAGGGAATTCCATTGCATTTCCTGCTGTTGCTCCTGTGCTGAAAGTACTGATCTGCATCCCGACCGCACTGTTTGTCAGCCTTGCGGTCCAGAAGCTCATGCTGCTCGACGGTACCGGATGGATCTTTCTCCTGAGTCTCCTGGCAGCTGTCATCCTCTGCGCTGTGATCGAATTCATATATACCCTGGATCTGAAACAGCTCCTCAGAGGCTGGAAATCCTCCCTTATAGCGGTTGCCGGCGTCATGGCGGTTCTGTGTATCTTCCGGTTTGATCTTCTCGGTTATGATACCTATATACCGAACGAAGATAAGGTGGAAGCCATCTGTTTCCGGCCGGATTCTTTCAGCTACTATTTTAGTTATCCGGATCTTGAATATCCTTTCGAATCCGAGCTTGGATATTTTGCTCCCAAAGAAGAGACAGATGTCCTCTATACTCTGGCACGCTCCGGAATCGAAAATCTGGAAAACGGTATCGATGCACAGGATAACCCAGATTATATTAACGCATTATTCCGTTATAAACTCTCAGGCGGACGGGTGGTATCGAGGCAGTATCCTGTCAGATATGAAGACGCTGCCGCCGCGTTGGAAGAGGTGCTGGATAATCAGAACTACAGAAAAGAGCTCTTTCCTTACTTCCACCTTGATAAAAACTCCGTAATATCCATCGCTCTGTCCGATATCTATGGTATACCGGATCAAATGAAACTGGATAAAGAGCAGCGGAACGCCCTTCTGGAAGCATATGAAAAAGATATCCTGAATGTCAGCGCCGATACGCTCATAAACTCTGTTCCCATAGGTGAACTCTCTGTTCAAATACCTGACCCGGAACAGACTGAACAGACTATAGATAAGACCGGCCCTTCATACAACACCGGGAACTCCTATTTCAGTAACGGTTTTCCAATCAATGTATCGCAATTATACCTGTATCCGGAATATACGAATACGCTTGCACTGCTGGAGGATTACGGATATACGCTGCG
>DWXK01000006.1 GCA_019119205.1 Candidatus Mediterraneibacter intestinavium | reverse complement strand
TCTTTGACACGGCACCGCCGCCCATGGCGATGGTGAACCAGTGCTGCCTGATCGTGGCGTCGTTCGGGATCATCCTGATCTGCGTACAGTTGTGGAGGAGGCAGAGGATATGAGCATGACCGGAAAAGAAATGAAGATCTGCCTGCCGTTGTATAAAGTCCTGTATTCCCTGGCTTTTGTGGTCATCCTGAGTCTGGCCCGGGGCGTAACACACACTTATGAGGTGGGGATTGCCTGCGAGGCGCCTATGGCGCTTCTTTCGTCGGTATTCTGTGCAGACACTTATGTGCAGGAGATCACGAGCCGCAGGTCCGAAGTGTGGAGGCTGTATCCGATGAAGAGAAAGGCGATGTGCATGGCGCGCAGGATCGGGATCCAGCAGTGTTATCTTCTGCTGCTCGGGGCAGCAGGATACGGGATGTTCTTTCTGTTTCAGGATCCCTTTCCGCTGTATTCTCCGGGGACGGGCGGGGAAAGTGAACTGCATCTGTTCCTGGTTTATCTGGCGGCGATCCTCGTGACATTGAACTTTTGGGGAATCCTGGGAAATACGGCGGCATGCCTGACCCGCAGCATGTGGGCGGGGATCGGAGTCTGTCTGGTCCTGTGGCTGACTGTAAATTCTACGACGGGAGACCGGCTGCTGGGACCATGGAACATGTTCTCCTATACATTCCGGGATATTGAGAACAGTGGAGACTTAAGCTGGATCATGGGAAAGGCGCTCTGCGTCTGTCTGTGTATCATCATGGCGCTTGTGACGCCGAAGATAATCCGAAAGAGAGGGTGAGGATATGAGTATCAGGATCAATGATCTGACGGTAACGTTTCAGAACAGAATGAAGAAAAATAAAGTGACGGCCATCGACCATGCAAGCCTGGAGATCCCCGGCGGGATTTACGGACTTCTGGGAGAAAACGGCGCGGGAAAGACCACGCTGATGCGGGTGCTGACCACTGTGCTGGCGCCCTCCGGCGGAGGAGCACAGATCAGTGGCAGGGTCAGCCTGGGCGGGATCACGTATAAGGAAAGCAATTATGAGAAGATCCAGAGGAAGATCGGGTATCTGCCCCAGGAGATCGACCTGTATCCGGGACTGACGCTGCAGGAGTGTCTGGAATATATGGGGGCTCTCTCGTGTATCCCGAAGGATGAATGCAGGAAGAGGATCCGTTACTATCTGGAAAAGACCAGTCTGACGGAACACCGGAACAAAAAGATGCGCCAGCTCTCCGGAGGGATGAAGAGGCGGGCAGGACTGATCCAGGCGCTGCTGAACGAACCGGAATTTCTGATCGTGGATGAGCCGACCACCGGACTGGATCCGGAGGAGCGTATCCGGATCCGAAACCTGCTGGTGGATTTCTCCGAGGGGCGCACGGTTCTTTTCTCCACCCATGTGGTGGAGGACCTGGCAGCGGTCTGCAGCCGGCTCGCTGTCATGAAAAAGGGGAAGTTCCTCTACTCCGGGAGCATGAGAGAGCTGATCCGGAAGGCGGAAGGTCATGTGTGGACCTATACACTGGAGGACGAGAGAGAAGTGCGGGCTCTGGAGAAAAACTGCCATGTCTCCTCCAAACAGTTCTCCGCGGAAGGGATGCATGTGAGGATCATCAGCCGGAACCGGGCGGACGAGAGGTGGACGCAGGCAGAACCGACGCTGGAGGATGCCTATATCTGGGTGTCAAATGAGGGATAAAAGAAAGCCGGAAGAAAAGTAGGAGAAAGACAGCAGAAAGGCAGTCGCTGCGTGATATTTTTGGCGCAGCGACTGCCTTTCCCGCTATTCATGATGTCCGTGTCTGTATCCGTTCCCAGGTTCATGTTCACTGGCATTTTCATAGCCGCTTTTATACGTATCTTCATCCCCTTCTTCGTACCCGCATGAGGTATCGGTATCGGAAGAGGCGCCGGTGCCCGAGGAATCATCCCGGGACGGAGAATCTTCGGAGGACTTCCACGAGGATCCGTCAGAATATTCTTCGATCAGATCCTGGATCTCCCGCATGGAAAGATCCCGGACGTCGTCCGCCGTGAAGGAAGGCTCCAGTTCCTTCAGCTTCAGGTAAGCCCGATACTTCCCGAATGAGAGACCTTCGTTGTGGGCTTCATGCATCTCTTCCATATCGCCTGAGTGGCAGCGGATATTTGTGTGTTCTGAGGTGCAGGATTCTACATTTTCCAGGATCTCATCATGCCGGGATGTATTTTCGCAGGCAACGGTGAGATCCATAAGCCCATTCTGAGAGAGATAATCTTCGACGACCTGATCCGAGAGCAGTGTCTCGATAGCGTCTGTATAGTCCATATATTTGATATCCAGCGAATCAGCCAGATCATCTCCGTCTTCGTTCCAGCCTTCCACTGAGACGACCCGGTCAAACCGGTTGATGCCCAGTTCCAGGGAGGGATTGATATCGATGCTGATATAAGCTTCAGGGGTAAAGTACAGCCAGGAGCCGCCGGCGAGGAAAAGAACGGCAAGGCATGCCGCGGCCGCGGCGATCCCGCGGAGTGGGGAAAAACGCGGGCGTCTGCTCCGGTAAACCTTCCGGGAAAGGTATTCCATCGTATGATCTTTCAGCTGGTCTTCGGCATGGATCTGGTCAAATGCTTCTTGCCACTGCTTATTCAATGTCCGTCACCCCTTCCAGTTCTTTTTTCAGTATCTTTCTTGCCCGGGTCAGAAGAGTGTACACTGTGTTCACGTTCTTTTTCAGGATACGGCTGATCTCCTCCGCGGAATATCCTTCGTAATAGTAGAGATATACCACGTCTTTGTATTTCGCTGGAAGAGAGAGGACTGCTTCCAGAAGTTCCGTGTGCCGGAGTTCCTGCGCCTGAGGTGTCTCGACCAGAGTTTCCAGAGGAACGGTCCGGCTCCGGAACACATTTTTCAGAAGATCCTTACAGGCATTGACCGTGACGCGGATGATCCATGCCTTTTCGTGCTCTTCGCTCTCAAAAGGCTCGGAGTGAAGGACATACTTCAGAAATACGGTCTGAAATATGTCCTCTGTGTCAGAATAATTTTTCAGATGGACCATACAGATCCTGCGGACTGTATCTGCGTACAGCCGGATGGCTCTGTTTGCTTCTTCCTCGCTCCGCATGTCTTTGCCCCTCTCTCTGTTTCCATGATGTATTGAAGATCAGAATCTGACTGCAGTGTGTCTATCTGCAGTTAAATTCCCTGTGATGTCCGCCTGAACCCGTGCTGTGATGCCCGAAGCCGGCATGATGCCCGTCTGCGGCGTACTGCCCGGATCCGCCCTGATACCCGTCTGCACTGCCGCGATGATCGCAGATCCCGTCTTCGTCCTGATCGGTAAATGTATGGGCTTCTCCGCAGATGCAGGTGCTGCTGTTCCAGTATTCACTGCAGCCGTTGTTTTCAACGTCGCTGTTGTATCCATTGTAATGACTGTATATGCAGTGGTCAAGCGTTCCGCGGAGAACGCCTGTGCAGGTTCCGGTAACAGTCCTCGCATATTCCTGCGATCCGTCCGCCTGTCCCTGGTTCTCCTGCCATTGATCTCCCTGCCTGCCGTTTCCTGCCGCGAGGACGGTTGCTCCGCCCAGAGTGACCAGCAGAAGCGCCGTCAGGATGAGCGCTGTTATTTTTTTCTTCATAATAAAAATCCTCCTTCCGTTTCGTACTGTGAAATTTTCTTTTCACTATGAATACGATCCGGAAGGAGGATTTCATTCATTTCATTTTTAAAATATGAACATTTTGAGTACGCCGCCGATCACGGAAACTGTTACAAGGACGTATGCTGTCATGCGGCTGGAATTGGAGCTGCCCTTAAGATGTACCATCAGTCCTGCTGCGCTCAGGATACCGAACCCCCATGCGATGAGCTGCTGGGACATCAGGTTTGAAGGGGCACTCATTGCGCTGATGACGGCGACTGCCATCCCCCAGATGGACAGGAAATAGAAGACTCCTGCCTTAGCGCGTTCATTCTTCAGCAGATATAACAGTGCCAGTCCGATGATACTGATCACACTTATTCCTACAAATGATATTACTAATAAACCTAATGCCATTACTTTTTCCTCCTTAGATCAATGTTTGTTTTTCTGTTATGCATGCAGTCTATCAGGTATCTGTGAAGAAAATTCAGCTCATATTCTGAAGAATTCTAAAGGCATTTGGGAAAACTCAGGGCTATTTTTATCTCAAAAATATCGTCTGTATCAGAGACACTGACTTCTCCATTGTATACATCTGCGATCCTTCGCACGCTTTCCAGCCCGATCCGGGAACTTTCCACTTTATCAAAACCGCTCTTTTTGATCCCATTCCTCTGTATCAGAACGAGGCGGCGGTCTTCATTTTTAAAGATGAGTTCTACATCACATCCGGGATCTGCATATTTTTCGACATTGGAGATCAGGTTGTCCAGTATTCGGTGAAGGGCATGTACATCTGCCATCCCTTCAAAGGAAGTGAGACCGGTAAGATCAGTGCGGCAGAGAAACCTGCCTTCCAGGATTTCCTCCCATTCTTCGGCAAACTGTTCAATGAGAAATCTTATATCATCTATTTTTTCCCAGGTACCGTTATCCGGATTCATAAGCTGTTCTGTGAGCTGGCGGATCTGGGAGGATTTGGAGAAGACAAGTTCAATATAGTTCTTTATCTCTTCGTCGCTGAGATGCTCTTTTTTTCTGAGAAGTTCAGAGTAGGAGAGCATGGAGGTGAGAGGAGTCCGGATATCGTGGGAAAGAGCGCGGACCCAGGCGGAGCGCTCCTCCTGAAAAGCCTGTTCCTGCCGCCATAATTCTCTGCGGGCTGCGGAGAGATAGTTGATGCTTTCTGCAAGGCGGGTCAGCTCATCATTCCCTTCCAGGGGGATATCGTAGTCCATGCTGCGTGCATGGAGCATCTCGACCCCTTTTATGATAGTGATCAGATAGGAGAGACGCTGCCCCAGTACAGAGAGAAAGACCACGATGAACAGGATGATCGAGGCGACGACGCAGATGCTCCTCGCCCAGAGCTGAAATGTGACCTGCTGCATATCTGTCAGGATAAATCCGCGGCGGGACAGATAATTATCTCCGAGTGAGACGGAGGTCGAGTATAGAAAGAAAAAGGTAAAAATGGAGATCGCGGCAGAAAGGAATAGGTATTCCAGGATCACTGCAGAAAGTTTTTTTGCGCCGGAACTTCCGGTATCCTTCTTAGTCAACATAATAGCCCTTCCCCCATGCGGTCTTGATATACTGCGGGTTCCTGGAATTGTCCCCGAGTTTTTTTCTCAGATTTTTGATATGGACCATGATGGTGCTGTCACCCACGGCATCCTCCTCCCAGATACTCTGGTAAATGTTGTCCAGAGAATAGATCTTCTTCGGGTGGGAGAGGAAGAGTTCCAGGATCTTATATTCTGTATAGGTGAGGAGGATGATCTCACCGCCTTTTCGTATGTTCTGACTGTCCAGATCCAGGACGAGGTCTTTGTAATGTATCTCGTTTTCAGGAGCAGGAGACGGAGAACCTGAGGACCGGAAAGCCTGCGAGTAATCGCGGGATCTGCGCAGAAGGGCTTTTACCCGGATCAGAAGTTCTGTGTTGGAAAATGGCTTCACGATGTAGTCATCTGCACCGGCGGAAAATCCCATGAGTTTGTCGGATTCACCGGAATAGGCGGTCAGAAACATGATAGGTGCGTAGAATTGTTTCCGTATTTCAGAGCCTGCCGCGAATCCGGACATTGCAGGCATGTTTACATCCAGTATATAAAGGTCTATCGATGCTTCCGCAAGTTCCACGGCTTCTCTGCCGTCTGCCGCGGCAATGACTTCAAAGTCTTCTGCAGTGAGGAGCATGGTGAGGACGTCGCGGATCTCCTTTTCATCGTCGGCGACGAGTATCCTGATCTTCTGGTTTTGGTTTTCCATAGTATTTCCTCCGTTTTTATGGCGTTACAGCGCCTGTCTTCTGAGACGCGCATACGCGGTTTTGCAAGGTATCCTTATCATAGCACACAGAGCTGTAAAAAACAGGATAAAAACAAAAAATATTCTCTTGCAAAGCAGTTTCTGCTGTCATATAATGGACCTCTGGAAAATGAGAATGAAAAGAGAGGGACAGGCAATGGCAGCAAATACTACAAATGATATGACATCCGGCAGTCCGGTCCGGCTGATCCTTCAGTTTATGATCCCGGTCTGCCTTGGAAATATATTTCAGCAGTTTTATAATGTGGCGGATTCTATCGTGGCAGGACAGTTTATCGGGGTGGATGCACTGGCTGCCATAGGGAGCACCGGTTCGCTGATGTTTTTTGTGACAGGCTGGCTGACCGGACTGAGCAGCGGGTTCGCGATCCTGGTATCCCAGTGGTTCGGAGCAAAGCGATATGATCAGATGAGGCATTACGTTGCAATGTCAGTCTACCTGGCAGCGGCATTTGCGATCGTCATGACAGCGGGGCTGCTCATACTGAATGAGCCGATCCTGAGGATGATGAATTTTTCTGATGAGATCATGCCGGATGTGATGTCATATATGGGGATCATCTATGCGGGACTGATCGTCACAGCTGCATATAATTCTCTTGCAGCGTTCCTCAGAGCGCTCGGAGATTCCAGATCGCCCCTTTATTTTCTGATCATTTCTGCAGTGATCAACGTAGTGCTGGATATTGCATTTATCGTATGCTTTGGAATGGGCGTGGAGGGATGTGCCTACGCGACAGTTATTGCACAGGGAATCTCGGCGCTGCTCTGCTTTATATATATTTTAAAGAGATATCCGATCCTGCATTTGAAAAAAGAAGACTTCCGCATTTCTTTTCAGAGTTTCGGGAGACTTCTGGCACTCGGTATACCCATGGGACTTCAGTTTTCCATTACGGCGATCGGCACGATCATCGTTCAGGGGGCGGTGAACGTATATGGGGAAGTCTACATGGCCGGATTTGCAGCAGCAGGAAAACTGCAGAACATTATCGCTACTGTCTTCACAGCCTTTGGCGCGACGATCGCAACATACGTGGGACAGAACAGGGGGGCGGGAAAGATGGACCGCGTTAAGACAGGAGTGCGGTATACGCAGATCATGATCCTTGCATGGAGTGTGGTCACCATGGTGGTGGTATATTTCTTCGGGAAATATATGATGCTGCTGTTCGTCAGCCCGTCTGAGACAGAGGTGATCAGGGTAGCGGAGATGTATTTTCATGCTGTATTCTGGTGTTATCCTTTCCTGGGAAGCATTTTCCTCTACAGGAACACGCTTCAGGGGATGGGATACGGACTGGTCCCCATGCTGGGAGGCGTGTTTGAACTGGCGGCAAGGAGCGCCATTGTCATGTTTGTTGCGGGCAGGACCAGCTTTGTGGGCGTGTGCCTTTCTGACCCGGCGGCGTGGATCGCTGCGCTGATCCCATTGATCCCATATTATATCTATACCATGCGGAAGTGGGAGAAACAGAATAAAGTAAGGACGGCCGTTCAGGCTGAGCGCTAGATAAAAGAAAACCCCGGATACGAGGGAATATGCTCAATTGTGTGCATTTCTCCCATATCCGGGGTTTTTCAGAACTCATAGATCATCCTGCAGGAACAGGATCACTCTGCAGCCTCATCTTCTGTATCTGCATCATCTGCCGGAGCTGCGTGGACTTCAGTGATCGTGACTACTGTCGCATCAGCATCTGTCGTCAGATCCAGACCTTCTGTATGTGCGATCGTCAAATCGGATACTTTGAGCGTATCACCGACTTTCATGTCGCCCACATCGATCTCAACTTTATCAACCAGTGCAGACGGAAGCGCCTTGAATGCGATCTCATGCAGCATCTGCTGCGGAACGCCTGCAGCCAGTTTCTCCAGGTTGACCAGATGGACCTCTGCAGTGGAATGAACCTTCTCACCAGCTACCAGTGCCTGGAAATCGATCTCGTCGATGCAGCCTTTTAACGGATTGTAATCCACTTCTTTGATCAGTGCATCATAGGTTTTGCCTTCGATCTCGAGCATGACCTGTCCGCCCTTGCCTTCTTCTTTGAGCAGACGTTCTACCGCGCTTTTCTCCATCTTGAGCGGTATGGTCTCTTCCAGTTCGCGACCGAAGATACTGCCTGTAACAAATCCTTCACGTCTAAGTTTCTTGGCTTTTACTGTCATGTCTCTTCTTTCAGCTTTTAAAGTATTCATTTATCTTTTCCTCCAATCACTGAATCGCGCTTAGCAAGCCTTCAACTTTGCTGCTTTATCCGCATTGAGCGGATGCAGGACAAATAGGTGTTGTTAAGTGTGTTTCTTTGTTACAGTTACATTATAGCACCGGATGTCAAGGGCAAAAGGCTCTCTTTCGCTGTGTTTCACAAAAATTTCACAGTTACTCCGAATATCTTACCCGCTCGATCAGGCTCGTGCGCCGGAAACTCTTTGTCACCGCGAATGTGAGGATGAGCTGTACTGCCGCAACAGTGACGGCGAGAAGGACCGCCTGCAGGAACGGATAGTGGAAGACGGTGATGTTCATCAGTCCTTCACTCCGGGCATAGAGGAAGGCGGCGTATCCGGCAAGGCTGCCCAGTCCCAGGGAGAGGATCAGAGTAAAAAGGGTGTAGAACAGTCCTTCCATCTGCATCATGCGGGTGAGCTGGCGTTCGGACATGCCGACAGCCTGCAGGATGCCCAGTTCGTGTTTCCTTGTATAGACGCTGTTGATCATGGTATTGACCAGGTTCATCACGCCGATGGCGCCAAGGATGATCATGAATGTATATCCGGCGAGACTGATAAAGGAAGTCACGCTCTCCCACTGGGCGACGAAGTCTTCATAGGTATCTGATACAAAACGCTCGTCTGTATCTGCGAGCGACTGAAGTGTCTCGTAAGCGGTCTCTTTCTGTGCCGCATCTACGGTGATCTCGCAGGTATTGGTGAGATCATAGGGGCAGATCTCTGAGAGCACACTCTCCGGAAGTATGAACTCCGAGTCAGTAAATCCGGAAGAGTAATGGCAGATGCCTGCCAGCTCAAAGGTCCTCTCGACAGGACCGTCCGGTGTGTCGAACAGGATGCGGACAGGATCGCCCAATCTGCTTTCCGGGTGCCAGTACTGAAATGTCCAGTTCACGAGGAGCTTATCGCCGGAGAGCAGGTCCTCATAGGAGACATCCCCATGAAAGCGTGGACCTTGGAGACCAGGACTATCAGGCTGAAGGGCTTGGTGATATAGTCGTCGGCGCCTATATCATACCCGTTCACCATGTCGATCTCCGAATCCATGGCGGTCAGAAAGAGGATAAAGACACTGCTCTTTTTGCGTATCCCGGCGCAGAAGTCCAGACCGCTCCCGTCCGGGAGAGTGATGTCGCTGATGATCAGGTCGGGACTGCATGCGGAGAAAAGGTCTTCCGCCTCTTTTACGGTGAAAGCGGAGTATACGTCGTAGCCTTCTTTCCGAAGTTTGAGGGAGATCCCGCGGTTTAAGTTGGCGTCGTCTTCCAGAAGAAGTATGGTGTTCATGGCTGGTCCTCCTGTATGTCGATGGAAAATATCATATAAAATACCACCTTTAAGGGTAAAAGGTGGAATGTATGTTCGGTGAGATTAATATAGCATCTAGCCGGAAGAGAATCAAGTCAGCGACGCGGGGGTGTGTCAGCGACGCGGAGGTGAGGCGGGGAAGTATGGGGCGGAGGTCCGAGGCGGGTCCCGGTCTGATATTACAAAAAGCAAAAATTTGACAAATCCTGCGGAAAACGTCTAAAATAGAAAAAGGATGTTGCAAAAGCACGATTTCATGTTTTTGCAGCATCCTTTTTGAGAGTTTTTCCGGAGGGGACATCATGAAAAAACAAATTATTTACCGCATCCTGTTCTATGCCGCCGGGCTTCTTATCCTGGCGCTCGGGCTCACCCTGAACACAAAGACGGGGCTTGGAGTCTCGCCGATCATCTCGGTGGCATACAGCATTGCGACGATCTTCGATCATAATTTCGGTGACATGACGCTGGCGCTTTACTGTGTCTTTGTTGTGATCGAGATGGTGCTGCACCTGATCCGCCATATAAGATATTCGGGAAGGTCAGGTGAGGCGCTTGCCCATGCAGAGAAAAAGGACCTGAAGCTGATCTTTCTGATGGATTTTCTCCAGATCCCGCTGAGCATTGTGTTCACCCGTTTCCTGAATGTGTTCTCCGCTGTGATCCCGAATCTCTATTCAGATGGAGAGAGTACGGCAGAGGAGATGGCGGTCCGTGTGATCTGCCTGATCATCGCTATCATCCTGACCGGGATCGGGGCGGCAATGTCGCTGGATATGCGGATCGTGCCGAACCCGGGGGACGGGATCGTGCAGGCGATCGCAGACACGATATATAAGAGTGTAGGATTTACAAAGAACTGCTTTGACCTGACCAATATCACGATCACGCTTGTCTTAAGCTTCGCGTTCGCCGGGCATCTGGTGGGTGTCGGAGTGGGAACGGTCCTTGCCATGATCGGCGTGGGACGGACCATTGCAGTGTTCAATCATTTTACATATGAGAAGATGAAAGATCTGGCGGGAGTGGAAGAGCCCTGATTGGTCAGCTGATCTGGCCGAATTGGAAACGAAGAGGAGCTTTATAAAGATGGGAGATATTATTTGACACATATTGAAATATTGACTATAATATACTTAACAAGGGAGCCGATAGCTAGCTGAAACCTAGCCACCTCGGCAAAAATGTATTACAAAATAGCGCTACACTGACCAGGTGGGGGCGCTATTTTTTGTTATGCTTATTGATGGTTATAACAAGGGTAATAACAGCAACTAGCATGGTTACAAATGTGAATAAATCGCTGTATGTAACGTACATAAGCACCAGCCCCTTTCTCTTATGAGTAGGTGGCTACATATCGCCCCATCGGCTCCCTGGGTAAGTATATTATTTTACAGAAATATGTTTGACACGGTTTTATATGGTGACTATAATATATTTAACAGGAAAGCCGGAAGATAGATGAAGCCTATCCGCTCCGGCGCAAAGTTAACAGTTACAAAAAAGCAAGCTGCCTACTCCGGTCAAGAGACAAGGCGGCTTGCTTATTTTCTATAGTTCAGAATTGCCACAATGAGCGTTACCACGGTTAAAATGACCATGAATTCTTCATATGTACTCATAGCATTCACCCTTTCTACAGGATAAGAACGGATGACTGCACGCCTTTCCAGCTTCCCTGATAAATATATTACATATTGTTTATACGATACGTATATACGAATGATATCATATCAAAAAATGCATGTCAATCTGACATGCATTCGTGGTCTTTCTTCTGAATTTCCCTGAGATCCCGTGGCTGCGGTGTAAAGTCTAACATCCCGCACAGGCTGTTACATTTCCCGCAATGCCTCGAGATAGCCCATCAGACGTTCTTTCTGGCGGGAGGAAAAGTTCCGGTAGTTTTCGAGAAGAAGTGTCTCGTCTCTGCTCAGAACGATATCGTGATCCGCGCTGAACCCGGAATAGGAATCCTTTTCTTCGGAGAGCAGCTCATAGGGAGATACCTGCAGAACTTCGCAGATCTTCAGTATCTTATCAGCAGAGGGATTCGTCTGCTTTCGTTTCCAGTCGCTTATCGTGCTCTGTGAGATCCCGGTCTTCTCGGAAAATTCTTTCTGGCTCATGCCTCTCTGTTCGAGAAGGGCAAATATTTTTTCGCTTATGATCATTTCCCTACCTGCCTTTCGTATAGTTTTCCCAATTGATCTTCCTGATTTTTCGCGTTTGCGATGCTGAAGCAGACGGTCTTACGCGGTCGTATCCCTCCGGATCAGGATCGGCGGGATGACTTTATGCACAGGTTCTTTTAAGGGCGCAGGGCGCCTTTTTTTCCGTTCTTCCATCTGCTCCGACAGAAGTTTCATCGCTTCGTTTGCGATGACAGGGATCTGCTGTCCGACAGTGCTCAGCGGGATCACTGCCTCCCTGGAGATGGGAGAGTTGTCAAAGCCGATGATCTGATAGGTATCGGGAAGCCTGCCGTACCGCTGGAACAGGATATTGAGAAGGACGTTTGCATGGGTATCGTTTGGCATGAAGATGCCTTTCTTTTTCCCGGGATATTTCTCTTCAAACGCATCTACGAGCCGTGTGATCCGCTCTCTGTTTTCCTCAAAAGTATCTCCCAACTCAGTCAGGACCAGTTCGTAGGGGAGATGGTATTCATCACATGTGTCAACGAACCCGTGGATACGCCCGGAAGCCGGGGAAGTGTCCGGCACATCCGCATTGACATGGATGATAATGTCACAGTCGCTTTTGCAAAGAAGGCTTGCAGCCTGCACGCCGCCCATGTAGTTGTCGGTGTTGACGCTGGAGATGTACTGGTCCTCCCGCTCGATCCCTACGACAGGTACATTATAGGAGGCAAGTTCTTTCGAGGGAATGGTCCCGCTTAAGATGATCATTCCTTCAATATTGTAGGCGAGAAGTTCTTCGATATATTTCCGCTCCACATCTGCTTTTGAACTGCCGGCAAAGACAAGAAATTTATAGCCGTATGTCTCATAGGTGGCAAGGATCTGGTTGAGCATCTCCGAGTAGTAGTGGAGATACAGGTTGGGGATGATCAGACCGACGAATTCGGTCTTGCCGCTGGCAAGGATCCGTCCAACTTTGTTCTCTTTATAATCCAGCGCCACCAGAGCATCTGCGATCTTCTGCTGGTTCTCCAATGTAAGGGAATCCGGATCATTGAAATAGCGGGAGATCGTTGTCTTGGAAAATCCGGTGTATGACGCGATATCTGCAAAGGTCACTTTCTTTTTTGACTTCATATATTTCAGCTCCTTCTTTATAAGAACAGCCCGTAAACTGTCTCCTGCCTGAAAGGCGGAGCATCTGACAGAACTGTATTGAAATATGTTCCTTGTATCCCAGCGTTTCTGTGGACAGGAACATTCCAACAGCTACAGTATAACAGATGAAAGAACGGAAAATCAACAAAGTAACCGGTTACAAAACCGGTTTTGTGAAATGTGTACAGAAATCAGGAAGGAAAAATGGCAGATGTGCCAAAAATCGAAAATCCTGTTGACACAGGCTGGCGCAAGGGGTATGATGCCATTAAAGGAACCGGTTACTTAACCGGTAACACAAACGGTTTCACATAAATAATTTGAGCAGAGGAGGAGAAGGAATGAAAAAACGGCTGCTATGTCTGATGGGGATCATCCTTGCCGCTGCCAGCATCACAGGATGTCAGCAGAAAGATCCCGAGCCGGGAGAGGTGGCAGGATATGATGAGGGTGAAGAGTACCTTTCTATCTGGGTGCATTCCATTGAGGACACGGAGGAAGGGCAGGCATACAAAGCATCAGTGGACAGTTTTAATGAGGCATACGACGGACAGTATTTTGCGGACATTGAGTTCGTACCGAGGAATGACAGCGGAGGCGGTTATTCGGACAAGGTCAACGCCTCGGTCATGGCCGGAGGGCTTCCGGATGTGCTCACAGTAGACGGACCGAACGTATCCGCCTACGCGGCAAATGGGATCATCCAGCCGCTGGCAGAACTGACGGAGGAGGAAGAAAGTGAGTATCTTCCCTCCATCATTGAGCAGGGAACGGTGGATGATGAACTGTATGCGCTGGGGGTGATGGAGTCTAGTGTAGGATTCTACTATAACAAAGAGATCATCGAGGAAGCAGGGATCGAGATCCCGGATGCAGATGATCCGTGGACATGGTCAGAGTTCCTTGAGATCCTGGAAGAGTTAAAGCCTCTGATGGAGGAGAAAGACGGATATCCGCTGGATATGACTTTCCCGGTTGGTGAGACGAGCATTTATTACTTCGCGCCTTTTGTCTGGTCCGGCGGCGGAGAGCTGGTAAGCGACGACGGGCTGACCGTGGACGGATATTTCAATTCGGAACAGACTGCGGCGGCAATGGAATATTTCCGGACGATCGTGGAGAACGGATACATGTCGGAAGCGCCCATTGACCATCTCTTTGAGAGCGGGAGGGCGGCGTTCAAGTTCGACGGCGCATGGGAAGTCAATACAGTGTATACAAGCTATCCGGATATTGAACTGGGCGTCGCTCCGTATATCGTCAGCGACGACTGGGACGGAGGAACTTACACCCCGACAGGCTCCTGGGCATTTGCCGCATCCTCTGAAACAGAGGACATCGAGGCAGCTACAGAACTGGTCAAATGGATGAGCGGTGTGGAGAGCGGCATCCGGATCTGGGAGATGACGAAGAACTTCCCGTCGACTTACGAGGCATTTGAGAACATTGATGTGTTCCAGACGGATGAGAACTACAGCGCTCTGTATGAACAGCTCAGCAATTACGGGCATCCGAGACCGAAGACGCCGGTGTATCCGCAGGTGAGCACCAGTTTCCAGGAAGTGCTGGAGAGTGTCGCCCTGAGCGGAAAGGATGTACATGAAGAGCTTGAAAAAGCTGTGGAACGGATCGATTCGAAACTGGAACGTTATACGAGGGAATAAAATATGAAGAAAAAGAATTCAATCATGGGAATGGCGTTTTTCGGGCCTGCGCTGGTACTGCTCACGATCTTCTTATTCCTGCCGATGCTGCTCACGTTCGGATTCAGCTTTACCGACTATTTTGCGCTGAACCCGGAACTGACGCACTTCGTGGGGCTGGAAAACTACATTGATATTTTTAAGGACGAACTTTTTGTACAGTCATTTTTGAACACGGTAAAATTTGTGATCATCATCGTGCCGCTCCAGTGCGGCGGGGCGCTGCTCCTCGCGCTGGCGATCAACAAGGCGGCACACTGCAAGAAATATTTTAAAGTGGCATTCTTCGTGCCGGTGGTCATGTCTCTGGCGGTGGTGTCCACGCTGTGGATGCAGATCTACAGTCCGGAGGGGATCCTGAACACACTTCTTGCAAACTTCGGGATCGACGCCCAGCCATTTATCCACAGCGCGGACCAAGCGCTTCCGTCCATCGCGATCATGAGCGTATGGCAGGGTGTGGGTTATCAGATGATCATCTTCCTGGGCGGGCTGCAGAACATCAATCCGGCACTTTACGAGGCGGCGGAGATGGACCATGCAAGCGCATGGCAGAAATTTAAAGATATCACGCTCCCGGAGCTGAAGCCTCTGTGCATCTTCGTATTTATCACGGTCACGATCGGCGCGTTCCGCATGCTGGTACAGCCGATGGTCATGACCGGAGGAGGACCGGACCACTCGACCTACACTATCGTCTACGATATATATGAGACAGGAACGGTCAACTGGGAGATGGGACTTGCGTCAACAATGGCGATCGTATTTACAGTATTCGTGGTGATCCTGACGATCATCCAGAATGTACTGACTAAGGACAAGGAGGGAAGAAAGCATGTTAACAAAAAAGCAAAAGCGAATTAACTGGATCCTGGTAGCAGTGCTGCTGGTCCTGTCGGTCTTCTTCCTGTTCCCGGTGCTCTGGATGCTGGCGAACTCTTTCAAAGCGGATGCGGCGATCACTGCGGACATGAACTCCATCGCGGCGTTCATCCCGCCGGCGCCCAGCGGAAACTTCTTTGAAAACTATGTTTCCATCATCACGGATACAAACTTTTTAAGATATATGGCGAACACGCTCCTCTATGCGGCGATCCTGATCGTCTTGAGCATTGTGGTAAACGGGCTTGCAGGATATGCGCTGGCAAAGATCAACTTCCCGTTCCGCGACCAGTGGCTCATGATCATCATCATGCTGCTGATCGTGCCGACAGAGACGGTCATCACGATCCATTTCCTGATCATCGCGAAGGCGGGGCTGCTGAACACGATCGTAGGTTATATCCTGCCGCTGATCGTCAATCCGTTCAATATCTACCTGTTCCGGCAGGTGTTCGTAAGCCTCCCGGACGATGTGTACGAGGCGGCGCAGCTGGACTTCTGCGGGCCGGTGAAATATTTCTTCACCATGGTCCTGCCCATGTCAAAGACAGTCGTAGCGACAGTCAGCGTGTTCACATTCCTGAATGTGTGGAACGATTACCTCTGGCCGTCACTGGTGTTCACATCCAGTGATCTGCTGACGGCGCAGATCGGTCTGAACTCCATCACATCCAACGAGAATACAACGATGGGTCAGACACTTGCAGTCATTACGCTAGTTACCATACCGGTTATCATCATCTACTCTCTGTTCTCGAAACAGATCGTGGAAGGTGTAACATCAACAGGTTCAAAGGAAGGATAAGAAGATGAGTTTTATAGAATTTAAAAATATATGTAAAATGTATCCCGGATCAGATAAAAATACAGTAGATAATTTTAACCTTGATATTGAAGAAAAAGAGTTCATCGCTTTCGTCGGTCCTTCCGGATGCGGAAAATCCACGACGCTGCGCATGATCGCGGGCTTTGAGGAGATCACAGGGGGCGAACTCTACATAGACGGAAAGAAAGTCAATGAAGTGGCGCCGAGAGACAGAGGAATCGCCATGGTATTCCAGAATTATGCTCTGTATCCCCATATGACGGTGGAGAAAAATATCGGATACGGCCTTAAGAATATGAAGATGCCGGCAGACCAGATCAAGAAAAAAGTAGACTGGGCGATCGACATCCTGGGACTGGAAGAGTACCGATACCGCAAACCGAAGAACCTTTCCGGCGGACAGAGACAGAGGGTAGCCCTGGGACGCGCCATCGTGAAGAACCAGAAAGTATTCCTCATGGATGAGCCCCTCTCCAACCTGGATGCAAAACTCCGCGTCAGCATGAGGACAGAGATCAGCAAGCTTCACAGAGAGCTGGGCGCGACTACGATCTACGTCACCCACGACCAGGTGGAGGCTATGACCATGGCGGACAGGATCGTCATCATGAAGGACGGCGTGATCCAGCAGGTCGGAAAGCCCATGGAACTCTATGACCATCCGAAGAACCAGTTTGTTGCCGGATTCATCGGATCCCCGCAGATGAACTTCTTTGACGTGACAGTTTCCGGGAACACAGTGAAGTTCGCGGATGGAAATACCATCACCCTGTCTGAGGGAACGACAAAGAGATTAAACGGACGCCAGGGGCAGATGGTGCTCGGCATCCGCGGTGAGGACATCAAGATGGATGCGCAGAACATGGACCTGAACCGTGACAACCGGCAGCACGCCGTCATCACGGACACCGAAGTCATGGGAAATGAAAATAACCTGTACTTCAACTTCGGCGGAACGCAGGCAGTGGCGAGAGTATCAAAATATGAGATCAGCCAGATCGGGGATGGGATCGATTTTGTGTTCATGCCGTCAAAGATGCATTTCTTTGATAAGGAGACAGGGATCAATTACACGGAGGAAGTATGAAAAGACAGAGACTGCACTTAAAAGCGCCGGATAACTGGATAAACGATCCAAACGGCTTTATATACTACAAAGGATATTACCATCTGTTTTATCAGTATTTTCCCTATGGTCCCCGCTGGGGGACCATGCACTGGGGACATGCGGTGAGCAGGGATCTGGTCACATGGGAACACAGAAGGGTCGCCCTCTATCCGTCCACTTACGAAGACAGGAACGGCTGCTTCTCAGGGAGCGCCATAGAGGAAGACGGGAAACTGTACCTTGCCTATACCGGTGTGCGGTATGAGGTAGTGAATCCGGAAGACCCGCACACCTGCCTGGATGAGCAGTATGAGTCCGCTCAGCTTATGATCACATCTGAGGATGGATTTCATTTTGACAATGAGAAAGGGAAGACGGTCATCATCCCACCGGTCACAGACAAAACGCTGGGAGACCGGACCCACACAAGGGATCCGAAGATCTGGCGGGGAAAAAATGCATGGTACCTGATCCTTGGAAGCACGGTGGAAGAAAAATACGGGGAAGTCCTTTTCTACCGTAGTGAAGACCTGCATACATGGACTTATGTGGATAAGGCATGGAAAGGTCCGGAATACGGATGGATGTGGGAGTGCCCGGACTTCTTTGAGACAGAGGGTGGCGGCGTGCTCATCATCTCCCCCATGGGGCTTCTCAAAAACGGGGAGAAAGAGAAAAATCAGTCGGTCTGTTTCCCGGTGGAATTCGATGAAGATACCTGCCGGATGGAGATACCGGACCAGTATCAGTTTGCAGATCATGGGATGGATCTGTATGCGCCTCAGTCCACACTGGACGCTGAGGGGAGAAGAGTGATGGAAGCGTGGATCAGGATGCCGAAACCTGCGGAGGAAGGCTGGATCGGGATGTTCTGCTCGCCCCGTGTTGTGGAGAGAAAGGGAGGACACATCTACTTCCGTATCCATCCCAACGTGAGGGCTGCCTGCTCAAAAGAGATCACGGATATCTCTCTGGCTTCTAAAGACGGATATATGGCGGCGTTTGAACTGGAGGACGGGGAACAGGCAGATATCGGAGGTTTTCTCATCACAAGAGACGGGAACCGGATCCGTACGGACCGGGCTGCGGTATACCCTTCTTTTGAAGGGGCGCACCTGATATCAGAGACTCCGGAGATCACAGAAGGATACCGGGTCGAAGTGCTGGTGGACGACAACCTGGTGGAAGTCTATATAAACGACGGAGAATATGTGATCAGCAACGCCGTGTACGGGCTCGGAAAGACGATCAAATTAAGCAGTGGAAAACCGGTGCGCCTGTATACGATGAGAGAAGAGGACGAAGGACAACAAGGAGAGGAGTGAGGCGGATCCTGAGTGACCGCCGGAAGATGGAAATGAAGAAATATGACGTGACCGCTCTCGGAGAGCTTCTGATCGATTTTACTGAAAACGGTATCAGCGCCCAGGGGAACCCTTTGTTCGAGGCGAATCCGGGCGGAGCACCCTGCAATGTCCTTGCCATGCTGGCGAAGCTGGGGTACCGGACGGCGTTTATCGGGAAAGTCGGCAGGGACTGCTTTGGGGATCAGCTCAGGACCGCGATCATGGAAGCGGGGATCTGTTCAGAATACCTTATGACGGATGAAGAAGTCCATACTACACTTGCCGTCGTCCATACTTTTCCGGACGGGGACCGTGACTTCTCATTCTACCGTGATCCGGGGGCAGATATGATGCTGAGAGAGGATGAAATCTCGGAAGATCTGATCCGTGATTCGAAGATATTTCACTTCGGTACCCTTTCCATGACCCATGAGGGCGTACGGGCAGCTACAAAGAAGGCAGTTCGTATCGCGGAAGAAGCAGGCTGTATCCTTTCCTTTGATCCGAACCTCCGCCCGCCCCTCTGGAACAGCCTGGAAGAGGCGAAGGAACAGGTCCTGTGGGGACTGGAACACTGCCATATCCTGAAGATCTCAGATAATGAGATCACCTGGCTGACAGGGAAAGAGGACTACACGGAAGGCGTGGAGTGGATAGGCAGCAGATACCATATTCCGCTGATCCTCGTATCTATGGGAAAAGAGGGCAGCAGGGCATATTATAAAGGACATATCGTGGAAGCGGCGCCTTTCCTGCGAGCCGATACGATCGAGACTACCGGAGCAGGAGACACGTTCTGCGGATGCATCCTCGCCGGGATCCTGGAAAAGGGGATAAACGGACTGACGGAGCAGAATCTGAGTGAGATGTTGACCTTCGCGAACGCCGCGGCGTCCGTCGTCACGACGAGACGGGGCGCACTGAAGGTGATGCCGTCGAGGGTGGAGATAGAAAAGACTATTGACAGATGAGATACAGATAATATAGCTTCTGCCGCGCTGCCTCCTATGCGCGGCAGAAGCCATAGATTTTACTGCAGGCGTCGGGTTTTTGTGATAGATGCATATTTTTTGGTCGGGGCAAGAGCCTGGTTTCATTTGTACTGCAGGTCCGATCCGGAAAGAAGGGGGGCTAGGAAGCGCTGTCCGGTAGTTTCTCTGCCTCTTTGATCTCAGCCAGGCTGAGTCCGGTCAGCTTTGCGATCAGATCAGGTTCGGCGCCGTTTTTGAGCATGGTCCGGATAAGTGATCTTTGCCCTTTTTCCATTCCGCGCTTCAGGGCACTGTTCATCTGAGAATTATGATCCCGGATCGCTTTCTCACGGGCTTCATACTCAAGTTTTGCCTGTTCGTCAGCGCTGAGTTTCTCGAGTTCTCTGTAAGCTTCTTCGATATATTCGTCTTTCTTTGCCATGGCTTCAAACTCCCTTCGGGTCTTCCCTCCGAGGAAACGCATCCAGTTGAGGATATCTGGATCGTTTTTTAGTTCTTTCGGCAGTTTTTTGAGTTCGAGGATCTGTATTTCCATCAGATCGGTATACTTTTTGCCGGTTTTTTCATCGCAGAAGCAGATCGTGCGGTGACAGTCGTCATCATCTTCAAAGTAAATGAAATCCAGGATGCTCACATGGATGCATTTTTTGAGATTTTCATAAGGTTCGCCTTTTTTCAGCTGGTCCGTAAAAATTTTGCTCAGGTAGAACAGGATCCGGGCGTCCCAGTATTCGAAGTATGCCACCTGCATTTCCATATCAAATTGTTGTCTGTCTTCCAGTGATACACGGACATCGAGAATTCCCAGCTTATCGTCAGGATAATCCTGTCGAAGTGCCGTGGGGAGCAGTGTGGTTTCTGCGATCGTCTCTGGAGCGACGTTCAAGAGCGCTGCGATAAATCCTTTTCTCACTTTTGGATTGTTCATCAGGCTCTTGAAACATACGTCTACGGTGGGAAGCATGATAAATTTGTCGTCGGTGTGATCTTTTTTTGTCGGGCTGCTGTTTGCTGAGGTCATAAAACTTCTCCTTTCCTGTCAGTGCGCTGATACAGGAAAGTGCGCCAGCCTTACGAGATTATTTTAGCACATCTCAGAGGTGAGTCAAAGGCATAACCCGCATTTCCTATATCGCGATTTTGGTACGAAAGCAATCTTGAACCGCTTTTTTAAACGTAGTAAAATGGGTGCAGATATACCCGGGATCCTGCGTTTGGAGGGAGGCATTTTATGATAGATTTTGCAGTGATAGGGACCAATTTCATAACGGACCGCTTTCTTGAGGCGGCATCGTCCGTGCCGGAATTCCGCCTGAAAGCGGTATACTCCAGGACCATGGAGAAGGCGGAAGAGTACGCACGGCGGCACGGAGCAGAGCTGACCTTTGACAGCCTGGATGAGCTGGCGGCGAGTCCGGATGTGGATGCAGTCTATGTGGCAAGCCCAAACTGCTGTCATGCGCCGCAGAGCATACAGATGATGCGGGCGGGGAAACATGTCCTTGTTGAGAAGCCGGTCGCCTCGAATCTGGATGAATTCTGCCGGATGAAAGAGACTGCGATGGAGAACGGCGTGATCCTTCTTGAGGCGATGCGCTCTGTATTTTCTCCGGGGTTCTCCGCGGTCAGGGAGAACCTGCATGAACTTGGTGCGATCCGGAGGGTATCATTTCAGTTCTGCCAGTACTCCAGCCGTTACGACAAGTTTAAGAACGGGATCATAGAAAATGCATTTAAGCCGGAACTGTCAAACAGTGCTTTGATGGATATCGGGGTGTATTGTGTCCATCCGCTTGCAGACCTGTTCGGTATGCCGGAGCGGATACAGAGCAGCAGCCTGAAGCTGTCCAACGGGTTTGAGGGCGCCGGGACGATCCTGGTAGAATATGACGGGATGCAGGGAGAACTGGTATACTCAAAGATCACAGATTCCCGTGTGCCAAGCCAGATACAGGGGGAGAACGGTGTGATGCTGATCGACAGGATTTCGGAGCCCCAGGAGGTCACGATCTGTTTCCGTGACGGGAAAGAAGAGAAGCCGGATATCCCGAAGACATCAAACAATATGGTATATGAAACAGAGGAATTCATCCGGCTGATCCGTGCCGGAGCGGTGGAACACAGATGGCTTAAAAACTCTGAGACAGAGATGAGGATCATGGACGAGGCGCGCGCACAGCAGGGAATCCGCTTCCCGGCTGACAGATAAAGGGAAGGGGATCATCATAAAATGACAAAGTTTGAAGAATTTGAAGACATCATCGAAAAACTCCGGGCTCCGGACGGCTGTCCGTGGGACCGGGAACAGACCCATATGAGCCTGAAAAAGCCGTGCATCGAAGAGGCGGCAGAAGTGATCTGCGGGATCAATATCCTGGAACAGACCGGAGACCCGGACAACCTGAAGGAGGAACTGGGAGATCTGCTCATGCAGGTGGTGATGCATGCCCGAATCGCGGAGGAGGAAGGATATTTTACTATGGACGATGTGATCCAGACGATCATTGACAAAATGATCCGCCGCCATCCTCATGTGTTCGGCAATGCTGTTGTTTCTGACTCCGGTGAGGTACTGACAAAATGGGATGAGATCAAGAAACAGGAGAAAGCCGGAAAAGAATGGACGGAGGCTTATCTGCCGGAGGCATTTGAGGAGGCAAAGGAACTGATCGATGCGGCGGCAGAGAGGAAAGGATTTGGGAAAACAAAAGTAGATTAAACGGTTCTGACAGGAAAACTATACAAGAGAAGAAGGGGCAGTTCCATGATCTGTTTCATGAAGCTGTCCCTTCCGTTGTTATTAATGAATATCCTGCCTTCTAATGGCTGATTTATGAGTGTCTGCGCCTTCCGCGCCTCCTGTGTTTTCTCCTTGAAGCCAGATAAGCCCCGGCGCCTGTGATGGCGGCAAGCCCGGTCAGACCTGCAAGTGCAGTCAGTGAGGCGAGCCCTGCGTCGTCACCTGTCCCGGGGACATCTTTTTTGACTTCCTCAGGGATGAGGACGCGCACGGTCTGACCTTTGTCGGACAGGTCCTCATGAGAGGTCACCAGATCATCACCCTGCCAGAGATATTCAAAAATGACGAATTCTTTCCCTGCCAGTCCGGATGTGTCGAGACAGAATCTCATCTCGACAGTTCCGGTGTCAGACTCGGGAGTGAACGTCTGTGAGACCCACAGTTCTTCTTTGCTTTCCAAAAAGATCTTTCCGGTCTTTTTGTCTGCCACGGCGCCCCGGAGTTCATACTCAAGACCGGGGATCAGCCCTTTGTAGGAAACAGTATCGATGATGACTGCATCCTTTTCAGCGGGAAGGTCATGGGTCCCGGTCTGTTCCCCCAGGGCTGTCGTGCCGATCTGATGTTCCGGGAATGTGACCTGCTGGCTCTCGGCGCTGATGTCTCTGTGTGCTGCCGCCTCCGTATCTCCGATATACAGTGTGTCGAAGACAGTGATGGTCCTGCCGGCAAGAGCAGAAGCATCCAGCGGGATCTCGATTTCTACTTCCATATCCGATACATCTGCCGTAAATGTCTTTTCTGCGGAGACTGTTATGTTATCTGCATTTTCCAACGGCTCTCCTGTCTCTGTGTCCATCAGTTCGGCGCGGAGAAGATATTCCTGCCCAATCTGCAGGTCGACCATGCTCACTGTATCCCGGATCACGGTGTCCTCCCGGGCGATCCCCAGGCGGGTGCCGGTGTCCGTGCTGACTGCGCTGGTCTGAGTGATCTTTGTCTTTTGATTTTCAACTGTCATAGTCATGGATGGTTCACCTCCTATCCTGCCATCCTGCCCAATGGTGATCTCCCGGATCTCTCCGTCGAAAGCGTATCCGGGAAGCCCTTCTGTTTCAAGGATACAGTAAGTGCCGGGGGGCAGATATGGGAGAGTGATCTGCCCGTTTTTATCGGTGACAAAATTTTGGGCGGATGCAGGCGGCTGGATGATGCTGCCGACTTCTGCGAGGTCTTCGCCGGAAGAACTGTCGATTTCTGCTCCGGTCTCTTCAGATGATCCGTCGGTTTCCGCTCCCGCTTCTTCAGATGATCCGCTGTCTTCTGTGCCGGCGTCAGGGTCCTTCTCCCATATGGCAAAGGTCACTCCTTCCAGCGGTTCTTCTGTATCCCCGGAGATCTTTTGGATGATCAGTTTCGTAGGAACGTTGGCGACGTTTAGAGATCCTGTCACCACAGGAGTGTCCTGTCCGGCGTACTCAAGTTCGACCTCCAGCGGTTCGTCCGGGAGGGCATACCCTTCCGGTTGTTTTGTCTCTGTGATGGTGTATTTTCCCAGATAAAGCTCTTTACTCTGTGCGCTGCCATCTTCCCCGGTGGTGATGGTGTCTACGGTCTCGCCTTTCTCTGCCCGGATCGTGCCGTCCCCGGTAATGATATCCTCCGCTGCCGTGATCGTAAATTCGGCTCCGGCAAGCTCTGCACCGGATTCGCTGTCTGTCTTTGTGATGCGGATCCTTCCCATTGCAGGAGTGTTTTCATATTTTACGGCAAGGGGCTCGGACCAGTCCCTGCCTTCCTCGATCCGGAACGGGAGATCTTCTCCCAGGAGATACCCTGAGGGCGCATTGACCTCACGGAAATAGTAGGACCCTGCGGGCAGTTTTTCGGGAAGCAGGAAGGCACCGTTTTCATCAGTGGTGAAACTTTCATAAACAGTCTTGTCCGGATAATAAGTAGTCATCGTGATGGGATCCTTGTCTTTGTCGAGAAGCTGGAATTCGGCTCCCGCAATGGGAATGGCACGCCCGGTAGTGCTGTCGGTCTTTACCAGGCGGATCGGAGAGAGGATCTGTTTGTCCTCAAGGATATAATAGAGAGTCTGTCCTTCCTCTGAGATGGATACTTCAAAATCATCCACAGAGTCCAGACCGTTTGGCGTGTTCTTTTCATGTACGGTATAAGTATCGTAGACCAGGTTGCCGCGGCTGCTGAGTTTAAGCTGTGTTGTTGATGCGTATCCGTTTTTGTCTGTCGTGATCTCGAACACTTCCCCTGTGGTCTTTGATGTGATTTCAAATACGATGCCCTCGAGCGGCGGCATCTGATCTTCCTCGCCATCGACGGGTTCGGCAAATTTCACGATCTCAAGGTCGCCGCGTATGATGTCGTTCTTGATCGCGGTGGAGGATGTGTCCAGGCTGACGAGTTTTCCGTTTTCCCTGATGTGGAAATCCCTGGATAAAGTCCCTGTCTTGTTATAGCCCTTTGGCGGCGTGACCTCTTTCAGCCGGTAACTGCCGTAAGGGAGGAGGTCTGCCTTTGCTTGGGCGGAGCCGGTCTTATCTGTGGTGAGTGTGGCGACCACTTCATTTTTATCATAAGAAGCCCCGTTTACCAGCACGGGAGCTTCATTCAGGGAAATGATGTCGAAGCGGGCTCCCTCCAGCGTGGCGCTGCCCTGGGATTTGTTCTGGTCCAGTTCACTGTCCCATTTTTCTACCCGGATGCCGCCCCGGATCACAGTGTTCCGGACTGCGGTCTGGGAGGTGCCGAGGCTGATCAGGACTCCGTCTTCTGTGATGCTGAAGTCCCGCCGGGTAACCCCTGATGTGGTATAGCCTTTGGGAGGAGATGTCTCAGTGATCCGGTAATCCCCGTAGGGGAGAAGGTCTGAAGGTGTGGCGGCAGTGCCTTTGCTGTCCGTCTTCAGAGTCCGGACCACCTCGCCGTTTTGAAAGGTCTTTCCGCCCACAGTGACAGGATCAGGATTCAGGGAGATGATGTCGAACTGAGCGCCCTCCAGTGTGGCGTCTCCCTGGGCTGTGTTTTTTGCGAGTTCATGGTCCCACTTTTCTACCCGGACACCACCCCGGATCACCTCCTCGGGGATCTCCGGCGTATCCCAGGTGCTGACGCTGCTGCCTTCTGCCGTGACCTGCCGGATAAAGATCTCGCTGTTTGGAAGGTATCCTGCCGGTGCTTTTGTCTCCTGGATCGTGATGGTGCCAAGGGGAAGGACAGCCTTTCCATCTGCGTGGTAAAAGGCGTCGCCGGATACTTTAGATGCGGGATCCAGGCGGGTGGTCCCGTCAGATCCTGTTTTCAGCACCCAGGTCCGAAGCGGTTTCTTTCCGGACGATGCAGGATCTGAATCATAGGTCCCGTCATAGTATCTCACTGTGAATTCTGCGCCTGCGAGGGACGCCTTTCCCTGAGGAGTCGAAAGGGAAGTGTCCCGGTCTGATTTTTCGAGAAGGATCTGTACCGGCGCGGTCAGAGGTACATCCTGTGCCCGGACGACGGTGGTTTTGCTTCCTTCCAGCGCGGCGGTATATACTTTGGCGTCCAGGACGTATCCACGGGGCGCTTTCGTCTCTTTCACATAATACTGTCCCTGGTTGAGTTCGAGGATATTGGAGTTCCCGGTCTCGTCTGTGCGGAGTGTCCCGACCTGGTCTTTGCACGCTTCGTCTCTGTAAACTCCGTACTCTGCCCCGGCAATGCTGTAGCAGGAATTGCTGCTGGTCACTTCCGGATAGGCGGAACTTTTCTGAAGAGCCACATATCCGGTGGGATGATATTCATAAGTCCAGCGGCTTAAAGGCTGGTTCTCTCCGTTTGTGAAGATCTCGCCGGAGGCTTCAAAACTGTCCCGGTTTGCTTCGAGCCAGCGTATTCCGTCGTCGTAGTGGTCACGGTAATGTCCGGCCACATTATATCCACAGCTGCATGCCAGACCGTTCCCATAGTTGATCTCCACATAGTCTCCGCCTGTATACCAGTGTTTTGAATGATTCAGGGCAGTCCATAAGAATGCCTGTTTCATCATATATTTCTGGTCATCGGTGAGCCCGGAGCAGCTGTAGTTGTCCATATAGTACAGAAGAGCGCATACGGTATCGATGGTGTCCTGGCTGTAATATTCCCGTGCGCTGTGGGATGTCATGGTGAGCCCTTCCTTGAAATTCTGGGTTGGGTCTGCGCAGAAAAGCCACTCTCCGGATGTTGTCCCCAGGATTCCTTCGGACCAGTGATCCAGGGAAGTCCACTCTCCGTTCTCCCACAGGATGACGTCGATCCCGCCGGGGATCTGGGAGCCTTTTTTGATGTAAGCGGATGTGATGGTATTTCCGGCGGAAGCCGGAGAGATCCTGGCAGACGGGATAGCTGACCGGGAAGGTTCCGGCTGTGTGTCTGCGGAACTCCCGTCAGAAGGTACGGATCTGGTGCTGTCGGATGAAGAACCGGGGGATCCGGAACCTTTAGAGTCTGAACTTTCAGAGGCTGAATTTTCTGAGCCTGAGGGGGCTTTTGAGCCTGCCTGACCGGAAGTGCCTTCCGGAGCGGAAGACGCAGGATCCTGAGCTGCGGAACTGCCGGCCCCGGGGTTATTGTCCCCGGAATCATTGGCTTGGGAACTGTCTGCAGATGCAGAAGAACTCCGTATCACTGTCAGTTCCAGTGTGGCGTCACAGTCCGGCATCCGGAAGGAAAATCCGGCTGTCCCATCTCCGCTTTGTGAGTACTCTACAGGATCTCCGTTCAGAAGGATGCGGCCGATCTCATAACCGTGCTCTGGTCTTGCGGATGCCTTTACCTCTGTGCCGGATGGTATGCTGTAAGAGTCTTCTCCTGCATTTTCAAGGTCATCGGACAACGTCAGGGAACCGTGTTCCGGCTGTACTAGCTTCAATTTGTGGACAGGTTTCGTTTCTTCCGGCATCTTTTTTACTGCCAGGCTGTCCATTCCCGTGCTGAACAGAACAGCGGCTGACAGTATAAATGCCAGAACGTGTTTCAGTTTTTTCATAATGTTCCTCCGTTATGGCTGCCGTGAGAAGCAGCCTGAGATGGTCTGCGGGCTGCGGTCTAATTGCGGATTTTTGTTATCAATGGAAACACCTCCCCCTGTTCTGTTGGTCGACTGGTTTGAATGGGATAAAACTCCGAATGCGGAGCATGAGACCGTGATCCGCGAATGCAGGATACGGTATGGGAAAATCTCCCGGGTGGTCACTATTCACAGTAACCTGAGATGATAAATTATCCGGCGGGAAAGATCCGGGCGAGTGCCCTCCGCCTGAGATAAGATGATATGAGGATAACACGGCAGCGGGGAAGGAGGCAAGCAACGAATCGTATCGTAACAGTTCAGACGTAAACTGTTATACAGGATAATGGGAAGTGAAGAAAAAAGAGGCCAGCGCAGTGAAAAACTTCTGCGCTGACCAGGATCATGAAAGGTCAGTTTTCCTTTATCAGATAATACTCCGCCGAAAACGGCGCCAGTGTAAATTCAAATACTGCCCTTCCGGTGTTCTGTCTGGTTCCGGCTGCGAGGTCCGGTCCTCCTTTTCCGCCGTATTCCGGAAGTTCACTGCTGAAGATCAGCTCCAGCTCTGTGGCGTCCGGAATCTCAAGCTGATACCCGGCCTGCTCCACCCCGGAGAAATTGAAGATGGCGGCGATCCGCTCGTTCTTTCCGATCCGCTCGAAGGCGTAGACGCAGCGCTCCTCGGAGTGGCAGTCCAGCCACAGGAATCCGTCTGAGTCATAGTCTTTCTCGGAAAAAGCCGGATGCTCCAGGTAAAAGTGGTTTAAGTACGTCATGAACCGGTGGAAATCCTGATGGGCGGGATAGGTGAGAAGGTCCCAGTCCTGTTCACGCTTCTCATCCCATTCCCGGAAGTGTCCGATCTCATTTCCCATAAAATTCAGCTTCTTGCCCGGATGCGCGTACATATACATGTAAAATGCCCTCGCCTGCGGGAACTTCATATCATAGTCCCCGAACATCTTCTGGAGGATGGTTGCTTTCCCGTGGACCACCTCGTCGTGGGAGAGGGGGAGCAGGTAGTTCGAATCGTAGTAGTATGCCATGGAGAAGGTGAGCTTATGGTAACAGCCTCCACGGAAAAGGGGATCGATGCGGAAATAATCCAGAGTGTCGTTCATCCAGCCCATGTCCCATTTATAGTCGAACCCCAGTCCTCCGTTTTCCGGTGATTCTGTGACGCCCGGGAAGCTGGTGGAGTCCTCGGCTGCCAGGATGGCGGAAGGATGCAGTTCCTTCAATCCGCGGTTCATGTTTTTTAAGAATTCCACTGCGTTGGAGTTCACACCCCTCTCCGGCGTGCCCTGCCAGTAGATGGCGCGGCTGATGGCGTCCATGCGGAGTCCGTCCATGTGGAATTCGGTCAGCCAGTAGTTGGCGGCGGACTGGAGAAAGCTCCTCACCTCCCCACGGGAGTGCATGAAGTTACAGCTTCCCCATTCGCTCTGCCCCACCGCGGCGTGGGGATACTCATAGAGTGCCGTGCCGTCGTAATTAGCCAGGGCATAGTAGTCGACTGCAAAATGCACGGGCACAAAATCCAGGATGATGCCGATGTCATTCTGATGGCAGGCGTCCACGAAGGCTTTGAGCTGGTCTGCCGTCCCGTAACGGGAAGTGGGGCTGAAAAAGCCGGTCCCCTGATAGCCCCAGGATTCATCGCTTGGATATTCATTGAGGGGCATGATCTCCAGATAATTGTAGCCGTTCTCCTTCAGATAAGGGATCAGGATATCTGCCATCTCCTCATAATCATACCATGCGTCCGGTTCGTCGGAGGGCTTTTTGAAGGAGCCGAAGTGGATCTCGTAGATATTCAGGGGACCGCTGAGCCTGTCCGTACGTTTCTTCATCCAGGCGGAGTCGCGGAAACTGTAAGCATCCATGTCCCGGATGATGGATGCGGTGTTGGGACGCAGCTCCATCCCGTATCCATAAGGGTCGCAGTGGTCGATAAACTGTCCGGACTGATCGTAGATCCGGTATTTGTACATCATTCCCGGGCGCGCTTTTTTGGTGGAGAACTCCCAGAAGTTCCCGTCGTGGACCTTCTCCATGGGGACTTCTTCCCAGTCGTTGAACTCTCCGATGACAGAGATCTTTGAGGCGGACGGAGCGAAGGTGCGGAAGACCACGCCGTCCTTTTCCGTGTGTGCGCCCAGATACTTGTAAGCGTCGAATATTTTTCCTGTGTAGAATCCGTAAAAATCCATAATTACCTCCATAACAAATAATAGACAGTAGTTGGTTTTCGTTTTATAATAAGAATAGCTTCAAAAAATCAGGATGTCCACCGACAATCCAGGGGATGTGTCGGAAAACCGACTATTTCGAAAAAGTGTTGTTTATCATTGCTGTGCCGGGAGAAAAAGTTTACGGAAGCTTCCGTCGGAAGAACGGAATGAAGTGATGTGCCAGGGAGGAGATCATGGATCTGAGAATAGAAAAGACGCAGAGGGCGATCCGAAATGCATTTATAGAACTGAGATCAAAGAAACCACTGGAGAAGATCACAGTGAAGGAACTGTGCGCCGAGGCGTGCATCAACAAATCCACCTTTTATTCCCATTATGAAGATATCTATGCGCTCTCCGAAGCGATGGAGAAAGAGACGGTCGCATCGATCATAAACGGGATCGAACATCTGAAAGAATATACATTTGAGAATTCGGATGCGTTTACAAGAGAGGTCTGCCTTGCGTTCATGTCACAGATCTCGCTTATCAATATTATTTTTTCGGGAAAGGAACAGAACCATCTCGGGAATCAGCTTGACCGGGAGTTAAAGAAGGTGATCTACAGAAAATACCCCGAGTATGAGAAGGACGTGGAGAAAAATATCCTTCTGTCCTACTGCATACAGGGGGCATATCACGCGTATCTGAGCAACCCGGAGGCGGATACGGAAGTCTTTGTGCGAACGGTGGAAAATATTGTAAAGTGCTTAAGACCGCTGGTGTGAAGCGGCAGTGTTCTGCGCCATCACGCCCACCAGTTTATGAGGGATGTAGGGTTCCTCGAGATAAGCGAGCTCTTCGGCTGTCAGTTCCAGATTCACGGCATTTGCCGCCCCTTCCACGTGATGGAATTTGGTAGCGCCCACCACAGGGGAAGTGACTTTTGTCAGGAGCCAGGAAAGGGAGACTTCGGTCATGGTCACCCCGCGTTTTTCCGCGATCTCAGCGACCCGGTCGATGATCACCTGGTCCTGAGCGGCGGTATCACCGTATTTGAGCTGAGCGTAGCTGTCCTCGGACAGACGCTTGGAAGTCTCTCCTCTGTGTTTGGAGAGGCGCCCGCCTGCCAGAGCGCTGTAGGGAGTCATGGCGATATTCTCCTCCTGACAGAAAGGCACCATCTCCCTCTCCTCCTCACGGAAGATCAGGTTGTAGTGCCCCTGCACGGAAATAAATTTTGCAAAGCCTTCTTTTTCTGCCAGTGCATTGGCTTTGGCGAGCTGCCAGGCAAAGCAGTTGGATATACCGATATAGCGGGTCTTTCCGGCTTTCACCATCCGGTTGAGCCCGTCCAGGATATCGTAGATGGGAGTATGGTGGTCCCACATATGATAGATATAGAGGTCCACATGGTCCATTCCCAGATTTTCCAGGCTCTTATTCAGCATGGTCTCGATGTGCTGCTGTCCGGTCACGCCTGCATCGATCTCTTCGGGCGTGCGGGGGAGGAATTTTGTCGCCACGACTACATCGTCCCGCCTGGCAAAGTCTTTCAGTGCTCTTCCCAGGTACTGCTCGCTCGTCCCGCTCTGGTAAGCAATGGCAGTGTCAAAAAAGTTGATGCCCAGGTCCAGCCCGTGCTTTATGATCTCGCGGCTGTGCTCTTCGTCCAGGGTCCAGGTATGCTGTCCGTGCGCAGCATCTCTGAAGCCCATGCATCCCATGCAGACACGGGATACGTTCAGGTCAGAATTTCCTAGTTTTGTATACTTCATAATACACTCCTTTTTTCTGGTTATCAGATGCTTCTATTTTATTTCTCCAACAGCGGAAAGTCTAATGCTTTTTTCAGATCGAGGAAGATGCTTTTTGTGTATAACTGCACTGCGAAGTCAATATCGACTTAGAAAAGGTCAAGAAAATATCTGTTTTTGCGTATTATCATGGACTATGATATAGACGTAACAAGGAAACAGTTAAGAAAAATGAAAAGGAGATATAAATCATGAGTATGATCATAAAAGCAGTTAAAAATTATCTTGCATCTAACACAGAGATGATCAATGCAGGACTTCTGCTTCTGAACGGAAACGTTGACGCATACGGACTGTACCGGTCAATGAGATAAGACTCAGAGGTACGGCAGAAGATGAAGAAACAGAATAACAGATCAAAGGTAAAGGACCGGAAGATGTTTTAGTAAGATGAAACATTTTCCGGTCTATTTTTATCCTAATTTAGGTGAGCCCGTCCGTTTCGAGCGTTGGATATACGCGGGATGCCTGTAAAGAGATCCTGAGGATCCTGAAACAGAGCGGTCGTGTCATGTATAATGAATGAAAAGAAGGAAACAAGAAGAAGCAGGAGGAGAAGGGTATGGAAGACAGAAAAGTATGCATCGGTGTGGTTGGCGCCGGCGCGATCAGCGATATCTATTTGAAAAACATGATATACAGGTTTGACGGCCTGTCTGTGAAATCCATCTGCGCGGGGCATATCGAGAGCGCGCAGAAGAAAGCCCGGGAATATGGGATACAGGCGGTCACGATGGAGGAAATGCTGGACGACCCGGAGATCCAACTCATCGTCAACCTGACGCCTGCCCATGCTCACTACAGTGTCATCAGGGCGGCGCTGGAACACGGGAAGCACGTCTACACAGAGAAGACTCTGACCGACGATCTGGAGAGATCGGCGGAACTTGTCCGGCTTGCCCGTGAGAAAGGACTTTATCTGGGCTCAGCGCCGGACACTTTCCTCGGTTCGGGGCTTCAGACTGCAAGAGCGGCGATCGACAGCGGGCTTCTGGGAGAGATCCATTCCTTCGCGGTCTCCGCAAACCGGAATAACGATATCCTGCTCTGTGTTGCCGATTTTCTCCGGCAGCCGGGCGGCGGTATTGTCTGCGACTATGGCGTATATTACGTTACAGCTCTGGTCAGTCTTCTGGGGGCTGTGGCGCGGGTGGGGAGCATTGTGGGACATCCCTACCCGACTCATGAGAACAGGGTGCCGGGAACGCCGCTGTACGGACAGGTTATGGATACGCCCAATGAAAGCCAGGTCAGTGCAGTGATACAGATGGAGAGCGGGGTAACAGGAACATTCCATATTGACGCGGATTCTGTGACAAAAGACCAGGCTTATTTTACGATCTACGGGACAAAAGGAATTCTGTTCCTGACGGATCCGAACCAGTTCGGCGGAGAAGTACGGTTTCTTCCGAACATGATGGATTCCAGGGAGAAGCAGGAAACTTATGTGCTGTCCGCTGTAAATGAATACAGTGACAACTCCAGGGGGATCGGACCGGCCGACCTTGCGGATACGATCCTGAACGGCACGCCTCTCCGCCCGTCTGCAGAGATGGCATACCATGTGCATGAGGTGCTTGACGCTATGCTGAAAGGGGAAGAGTCGGGAGCGTTTACAGACATCACATCTTCCTGTGAGAGGCCGGAACCGTTCCGGTCAGAAGAATTCCGGTCAGAAAATGTGCAGTCAGAAAATAGCGGACCGGAAAATATATGACCAGAAGTTCGTCAGCCGGGAGGTATTAAGACCCGGCAGAAGAAGAGCACAGTACTCTTTTGACTTTTATAGATCTTGTTATCAGGCTGTAGCGGCATGTGAAAGAAGAGATCCTCTCGTAAAAAATCGGGAGAGGAGGTTTGTGATCGTTCCCGTACAGAATGCAGCGATCACAGTTCCGATCGCGACGACGGAAATACTCCCAAGGCAGACGATGGATACGGTCCCGGAGATGACTGTGATACTGACCTCCGTATAGATCCGAACCGTTCCGAACGGTTTCCCGGTCTTTTCAGAAAGGCTTGCTACAAATCCTTCCAACGGAAGCACCGCAAATCCGGAATTTACCGTGAATGAGATCCCTGCCGCAAGTACAGCGCAGGCTATAAAACTTAATCCCACTCTGGCTGTCATGGTGTCTGCCGTGATAAAACGTAGCGGACCTGCTGTCCACTGGATAAACAGCGAGTAGAGGAAGGTCAGTACAAGCTGTACGGCCTGCCTTTTTTCAATTTTTCTTACCACTGCGATCTCACAGAGGAGCAGGAACGAGTTTACAAGGAAATTAAAAACTGCATAGCTGAGAGAAGGAAAAATCTCTGAAAGCGCGAGCGCGATGGTGCAGCTCGGAGCCACGCCGAGGGCGGCTTTCAAAAACAGATTGGATCCCACGGACATGATGAGCAGTCCGGCGATATAGCAGAACATCCTTTCATAAAATGATCTATTCAGCTTCATGATCGTTTTCATAATGAAGAACCTCCTTGATTCGGTTCTCATTATAGTGAGCGGATATTGCAGAGTCAATTCCACTTCGGACGCGATATATTCCTGAGTGGAATGGACGAAAATAAGAACAGTGTCCCTGAGAAAAATTCAGGAACGCTGCTGTAGATATTGATATTATGTTTTGCGATGTAGTTAATTTTTCTTTTAATAAATAGTTCCATTATAGGTAAAAAAACTCATGGCTGCAACCTTCTGTGAGCTCAAACAAAAGGAGCCGATGGCGGTTTCCCATTTTCTGTGCTAAAATTGGAACTGGAAATTTTTGACTGAGTACATCAGGATAAAGTACAGAGGTGATTTCAATGTACATTGCAGATTTACATATTCATTCCCGCTATTCCAGGGCGACGAGTAAGGACTGCACTCCGGAGCATCTTGATCTCTGGGCGCGGAGAAAGGGGATCCATATCGTCGGGACAGGAGACTTTACCCACCCTGCATGGAGGGAGGAACTGACGGAGAAGCTGGAACCGGCTGAGGAGGGGCTTTATGTCCTGAAGGAGGAGTACCGGATCAGAGACAGTGAGGTCCCGGGGGAGATGTCCCCCCGTTTTGTCATCACGGGAGAGATCAGCTCGATCTACAAGAAAAACGGGAAAGTGCGCAAAGTTCACAGCCTGATCCTGCTCCCGGGCCTGGAGGATGCGGAGAAGATCTCGGCAAAACTGGAGCAGATCGGAAATATCCATTCGGACGGGCGCCCCATCCTGGGTCTGGACTGCCATGACCTTCTGGAGATCATCCTGGAACTGTGTCCTTCCGCCGTCTATGTGCCGGCTCATATCTGGACGCCTCATTTTTCTCTGTTCGGCGCATTTTCCGGATTTGATACGGTGGAGGAGTGTTTCGAAGACCTTACGCCTTATATCCATGCGATGGAGACAGGACTTTCCTCGGATCCTCCGATGAATTGGCGCGTGTCCGCACTGGACCGTTTTCAGCTGATCTCCAATTCAGACGCTCATTCGCCTGCAAAGCTGGGGCGGGAGGCGAATCTGTTTGATATCCCCATGTCCTATGGCGCTCTGGCAGATGCGATCCAGACAGGGAAAGGGCTTGACGGAACCATTGAATTCTTTCCGGAAGAAGGAAAGTATCATATGGACGGACACCGGAAATGCAATCTCTGCCTGACGCCCTCCGAGACCATGAAGTACAACGGGAAATGTCCGGTGTGCGGCAGGAAGATCACGATCGGCGTGTCACATCGGGTGGAGGAACTTGCTGACCGGGAGGAAGGATATGTGAGAAAAAACGCAAAGAGGTTTGAGAGCCTGGTTCCACTTCCGGAAGTGATCGGGGCGTCCGTCGGAGCGTCGGCGGCGGGCAAAAAGGTGGACAGGGAATACCGACGCATTCTTTCTCAGCTCGGACCGGAATTCGAGATTCTGCGGAATCTCCCTCTGGAAGAGATCCGGCGGGCGGCAGGCACAAGGCTGGCGGAAGGGATCGAACGGCTCCGGAGCGGTCAGGTGGAGCGGATTCCGGGATTTGACGGGGAGTATGGCGTGATCAGGCTGTTCAGCGCAGAGGAACTGAACAACACGGAAGGGCAGATGAACTTTTTTGATATGCTTGGTGTGCCGGCAGCAGGAGCCGTACCTGTGAACAGAAGGAAAGATAAGGAACGGGACAGCGAAGGAAAGCCGGAAATGAGTTCAGAAGTTGAAGAAGAGATATCGAAAGATGCTCCTGCGCCGGAAACGGAGGAGGCCCGCTCGCTGAAACGGGAAGATACCGGGACGTCGAGACGGGAAAATATTCCGACAAAGAAACCGTCTGCTCCGGTCCTGAATCCGGAGCAGGCGTATGCCGTACGCTGTACTTCACCCCGGATCGCCGTGAAAGCAGGACCCGGAACGGGAAAGACGAAGACACTGGTCTCACGTCTGCGCTATCTGATGGAATATCGGAAAGTAAAGCCGTCGGATATCACTGCGGTCACATTTACCAACCAGGCAGCTGCCGAGATGCGGGAGCGGATCGAGCGGGAAACCGGAAAGAAACAGACTGCCCGGGCTTTGCAGATCGGTACATTCCATGCTATCTGTCTGGATTTCCTGAAAGCGCAGGGGGAGAAACCTGTACTCATGACCGACGAGGAGCAGCGCAGGCTGGCGGAGGAGACGGTTGTAGAGAGCGGGATCTCGATAAATGCAAAGCGGTTCCTGGAGATGGTCTCAAGATGCAAATCGGAGACAGAAGCAGAACGTAGTGAGAATGATGAGATGCTGTCAGAGGAGATGATACCGGAAAAGGAATGGAAAAAGGCATGGGATCTCTATGAGAAGAAAAAAGAGGAAAAGAACCTGTGGGACTTTGACGATCTTCTGCTTCGGACGGTACGCCGGATTGAAAATGGCGAGGCTGCGGCGGGATGGGAAAAGAGGTTCCGCTATCTGCTCGTAGATGAGTTTCAAGATATCGATCCGGTCCAGTTCCGATTAGTAAAACTGTGGAGCCGTGCTGGCAGAGAGTTGTTTGTGATCGGTGATCCGGACCAGTCTATTTATGGATTCAGGGGAGCAGACGCGGCATGTTTTGAGAGACTTAGGAAAGAATACAGTGACCTTGAGACGGTGACGCTGAAGGAAAATTATCGTTCCTCACCGCAGATCCTGAATGCAGCCACGGCTGTGATATCTCAGGAAGAGAAGGGGACCGGAGAAGATTCGGATGAGAGACTCCTGGAAAATGAGCCCTGCGAAGCGCCATGCAGCAGCGGACAGCGGGCACTCCATCCCAACTGTCCGGACAATGCCCCGGTCCGGCTGATCCGTGCGGGCAGTCCTCTGGGAGAGGCCATTTTTATCGCGAAAGAGATCGACCGCATGGTCGGAGGCATCGGAATGCTGGAGGCCCATCAGAATGCGTGGGAGCAGGACGGGCGAAGAGTAAGAGGATTCGACGAGATGGCAGTCCTGTGCAGGACCCATCACCAGGCGGAACTGGTGGAAAAATGCCTGAAGAAAGAGAGCATTCCCTATATCGTGGCAGGACGGGAGGACTTTCTGAAGGAGAGCACGGTGCAGGACAGTCTCTGCTTTTTCCGTTATCTGGAAGACCCGGAGGATATTGAGGCAATGAAAAGTTCGGCGGAGCAGCTCTGGAAACTGGAGTGGAACGAGATGACCGGGGAGGTGATCCGGTCTGCTGCGGAGAAATTCAGACCGTTGTATCAAAAGAAAAAACCTCAGAAATTCATAGAGCAGTGGATGGAAGAGATGGGGATGTCTGAGGATCCGGCGATGCGGAAATTTCTTCAGATGGCAGTGTTCTATAAGACAATGACGGAGTTTATGAATGCGGTCAGTCTGGGAGTGGAGAGCGATCTGAAGCGCTGCGGGACGAAGAAATATACTGCGGATGCTGTGACCATCATGACACTGCACGGCTCCAAAGGGCTGGAGTTCCCGGTTGTATTTATCTATGGGGCGGACCAGGGATCGATCCCGCTGGAGAGCGAAAAGCATCCCTGCGACAGAGAAGAGGAGAGACGGCTGTTCTATGTGGGAATGACACGGGGGAAGGAGGAACTGCTTCTTACGACATCCGGAGAAATGTCAGAGTTTCTTAAGAATCTTCCTGATGGATTGATGGAAGAGGAAAATGTGGAGAAGAAAAAAGAAGAGAACTGGCATCAGATGAGCCTGTTTGAAATGTAAACCAGAGTATGCAGAAAAGCTGCAGCAAAGGGAAGGCGTGATCGTCCTGCCTGGCTGCAGCTTTCTGCATTGACGGGAAAGTTTTTTAATGAGGAAATTCTTTACTGCCAATCGGGTAACCGTTCTTTTGGGACTATAGACTATACGGTATGAGAGAAGATTTCTACGATGATATCCCATGTCCCCGGAAACTTTTCCAGGATGATGTCCCGGATCACAGATGGCGGGACGGGATTATTTATGTCGATGGCGATCTCGCCGTTCGCTGCGTCTCCAATGGCAATGGCTGCCTGCGCGGCTCCGCCTGCGGCGATCTTCTGCGCCACTGCCGCTCCGCCCAGGGCATAGACTCCGAAGGCGCCGCCACCAATGGCAAAGATCCCGAGAGCCAGTCCGCCGATGGCGACAGTTCCCACGGAGAATCCGCCGACGGAAAGCAGAAGCCCCGCGGACAGTCCGCCAAAAGAGAAGAGACCCGCGGAAATCCCGCCCAGGGAAAAGATGCCGGATGCGATCCCGCCCAGGGCGAGAAGCCCGGACTCTGGCTCTGCGCCTGTATCTGCTGTCTCACGGCCTACGAGTTCATCTATGGATATGTGGAACAGGTCTTCAAGAAGGATCAGTTCGGCGTGCATGTACCGATACCTTCTGTTCCGGCTGCCGGAACCGGGAAGAAAAGGACAGGATCTTTTCCTGATCGGTCCGTACATGCTGACAGAGGTGACGAAAAAGATGATCTATGATGTGGCGGAGTATCTGTCATTTCCGGAAAAGCACTACCGCCGGCTGGAACAGTTCTTCGTCGGACTGCCGCGGATCTACGATGAAAGCGTGCTCCTTTCCATGGTAAATACATTCGGGGAGAGGATATGGGGAAGCATAGATAACTTTGAACTGCAGGATATAAACAGCGGGATCTCCCTGGATGTTGAAGCGGAAGCAGGCAGCAGAGAAGACGGAGGAGAAGGGGAGTCCCAGCAGATGATGCAGATACTGGCAGAGCGGTATGAGGTGGAGAACCGTCTGATCCAGGCTGTGGCAAAGGGGCAGACCCACAGGGCGGAGGCTCTTCTGAGCGGATCAGGGCACTGGCTGGAGCTTCGGACGCCGGACCGGCTGAGAAATGTGAAGAACTATCTGATCATCATGAACACACTCCTGCGAAAAGCGGTGGAGAGCGCGGATGTGCATCCTATCCATATCGATGAACTTTCTTCCAGGTTTGCGCATAAGATCGAGCAGCTCAACTCAGAGAAAGGGATGAGCCTTCTGGCAAAGGAAATGGTGAGAAAATACTGTCTCCTTGTGACAAATCATTCTATGAAAGACTATTCGCTTCTGGTGAGAAAAGTCCTGACTCAGATCGATATGGATCTGACTGCGGACCTGAGCTTGAAAGCGCAGGCGGCAGAGTTTGGAGTCAATGCCAGTTATCTGTCAACTCTGTTTAAAAAAGAGACGGGGAAGACACTGACAGAATATGTAAACGGGAAACGGATCGAACAGGCTGTCTTTCTCCTGAACTCCACCCGGCTTCAGGTCCAGACTATCGCGCAGCACTGCGGGATCTCAGATGTAAATTATTTTACCCGGCTGTTTAAAGCAACTCTTGGTAAAACGCCGAAAGAATACCGGGACAGCATTGCCATTTGAGCGATACGGGCAGTATATCGTGACCGATATAAACAATATATGAAAAAGGCTGCAGAAACATATTCGTTTCTACAGCCTTTTTTTTGTCCGGTTATGCGCTGATGATCTCTGTCAGCGCACCGAAGAGATCCCGGTCCAGCTCCATTGCGGCAAGCTGTGACAGAAGGACCGTCCGGTCTGATGCTGCTTCGATCAGACGGTAGAGTTCATCCTTCAGGACAAAGGATATCTCTGCCTGGTTCAGGAAGTCGAACGATTCTTTTACAATGTCGTTTCCTGCTTCTGACACATCGGTGATAAGGATGCGGACGCGCGCGTCGGAGGGAATGCCCTCCAGGGTGCAGGTGAGCGTGCGTGTCTCGCCGTCGTATACCGTCAGGCCATCAGGAACATCGTCGAAGCCGTTTACGAACAGGGAAGTCCTGTCTTCGCACGGCGTTATACCGTGGATCTTTACCACATAGGTCCGCTTGGCAGGGATCAGGTCTGTGGCGCCTTTCGCACCGTCGATCAGGAATTCTGCGTCTTTGCCCCAGAGGAAATACATCTTGGTGGTCGCGCATCTGCCGTTCTTGTATTCCTCCGAGACATTGTCGTCTTCATAGAGCGTAAAACTCCCGGCTGCTCCGGCGTACACGTGGATACAGAGCTCTTCCGGATTGGTTTCCACATCATGGATGTCGCAGGCGGTTGGGATGACGGCCCCTGCCTTGGCGAGGACAGGGATGGAATTGATGCCGCGATACATCGTGATGTTTCGGTTCCCCCGATATTTTCTTCCGGTGAAGATATCGAAGAAAGTCCCGTCCGGAAGCCATACCTTTGTCTTGGCAGCATTCAGGCCGGTGATCCGGGGAGTCGTGACCGGAGCCACGATCATCTCGCTCCCGAAGGCATATTCATTGGGAACATGGTAAGCAGCTTCCTCCTCCGGATAGTCGTAGTACATCGGAAGGATCAGAGGAATGTCTTCCGCGTAAGCACGATGGTTCATTGTATAGAGATAGGGGATGAGCCGGTGCCGCAGACGTAAAAATTCCTTCATCATGGAGCAGATCTCCGGTTTGTAACGCCAGGGCTCCTTTCCATTAAATTCACTGCTGCTGGAGTGCAGGCGCATGATCGGTGAGAATACGCCGAACTGGACCCAGCGACCCGCCATCTCATCATCTTTGCAGCCCATCATATGACCGCCGATGTCATGACTCCACATACCGTAGCCGATGTTTGACGCCGTAGCCGTAAAATACGGCTGGAAGTCAAGGGATTCCCATGTGATGAGTGTATCGCCTGAGAATCCGACGGGATACCGGTGGCTCCCCGGTCCCGCATATCTGGAAAACGCCATGGGACGTTTTCCGGTCCTTCCGTTATCCAGATAATGGTAATGGTTCAGCATCCACAGGGGATCAAGTCCTTCGACTTTACTGATGCCCCCGGACTGCCAGTCGACCCACCAGAAATCAACTCCCTTTTCTTCCTCCGGGTGGAGTACATGTTCAAAGGTCGCCTCGAGAAAATGAGGGTCAGATATATCAAACACGACCGGCTGTTCTGTTTTCGGGTCGATTCCCATCGCCTGCGCCATTTCGGGATAGGCGTCCTCGAAGGCGCGGATCCCGTCGGCGGGATGAAGGTTCAGGGTAACATGCATGTTCCGGTCATGGAGCCATTTCATGAAGCCCTCCGGGTCGGGAAAGAAATCCTTGTTCCATGTATATCCGGTCCAGCCGCTTCCGTATTTCGGATCGATATCCACCAGATGCCAGTCCATGTCGATCACTGCGACAGAGAACGGAAGGTCTTCTTTTTCAAACCGTTCCACCAAAGCTTTGTAGGATTCTTCCGTATATTTGTAATAGCGGCTCCACCAGTTGCCCAGAGCGTATCTCGGGACCATGGGGGTCTTCCCGCACAGATGGCAGAAATCTTTGAGCGCCTGGTGATAATCGTGACCGTAAGCCCAGAAATAGATGTCTGTGCATCCCTCTCTGCGGGGCTCCACCCACCCGTCTTCCCGGAGTGCCAGAGAACGGCTGTCATCCATCACAGAAAAACCGTTCCGGCTTATGATGCCGTGTTCCAGCGGAATGGCACCGTCCGCTTCATCCAGAGTGCGGGCTGTTCCTCCCAGATCCCGGAAATCATCTCCGTAATGCCAGATGCTGTGGTAGGCACTGTAATCTCCGACCGCCTGTATGGACAGTCCATTGGGTGAAAATTCTTTTTTATTGTAGATCAGATGTGCTGCCGGTGTGATGATCTCCAGAGAATCTTCTGTTTCAATGCGCCGGAATGTGGACACCGGAAAATCACGGTTCCAGACAGACTGGGTAGCGCGGTCTTCGAAGATACCCTCCGGGGAATACTCAAGTCTCAAAAGGCTTTCCGTGAGGACGCTGATGCGCCAGCGGTCGCCCTTAAGGATATTTTCCGGTCTTGTTTCGGGATGGGTAGCTGCGATCAGTTCAGGTCTCATATATACATTCTCCTTTTCAAGTTTCAGATTTTATGTAATGCATCATCCTTTTACCGCTCCGGCTGCAACGCCTGCAACAAAACGTTTCTGGAAGATGACGTAAACGATGATGACCGGCAGGATGGATATCGTGGTAGCTGCGAACAGTCCGCCGTAATCTGTGGAATAACGTCCGTTGAACAGCGTAAGTCCTACGGCGAGGAGCTGCTTCTTTTCGCTGTCGATCATGAGGTATGGCCAGAGGTAATCCTCCCATACCCAGAGGAACTGGAAAATGGCGATCGCTGAGATACCGTTCTTACACAACGGAAGGACCAGCTTATGGAAGGTCTGGAACTCATTGGAACCATCCATCCGGGCCGCCTCGATCAGTTCATCCGGAATAGACTCCATATTCTGTTTCATCATGAAGATACCAAATCCGCTGACCATGACCGGCAGGATCAGAGAGATATATGTATCCTGAAGTCTGGCGCCCATGAACATGGTGTACCTCGGGATGATGGTGACCGACCAGGGAACCATCATAGTCATCATGACGAAGCCGAAGATGATATTTTTGCCTTTAAACTGATATTTTCCAAGTACGTAGCCGCACAGGCAGCTTGTGTAGATCACGATCACAGTGACTGCTACGGCGATAAAGATACTGTTCATAAAATATCTCAGGAAATCAAAAGTCTGCTGAAGGTTCAGGTAATTATCTGTGATCGCCTCCTGAGGAAGCAGCGTCTGTATGATAGACTGGATCTCATTGTTCGTCTTAAAGGAGGACAGCACCATCCACACGAAAGGGAAGACAGTGACGACTCCGAGCAGAGCGAGCACGATATATAAAACTGTTGTCAGTGTTTTGTGTTTCATGTCCAGACCCCCTTAACTTTCATTTGCACCGGTAACCTTGAATGAGATCAAGGTGAATACCGCGGTCAGCACAAGGATAAACAGTGAAATGGCTGACGCGAACCCGAAGTTATACTGCTTGAACGCCTGGTCGTATACAAGGTAGGAACTTAAGTAGGTAGAAGTCCCGGGACCGCCTGTAGTCATGACCAGAACAGGTACGTATGCCTGCAGATAGGAGATGATGGAAGTCACCACCACGAACAGCATGGTCGGCTTCAAAAGCGGAAGAGTGATATACCGGAATGTCTGCCATGCGTTCGCTCCGTCAATGCTCGCCGACTCGTAGCAGTCGGAAGGCAGGGAGAGAAGACCGGACAGGAAAAGGATCACGGCATATCCGAAGTCTTTCCAGATCGTCATCACCATCAATGCAATGAGAGCAAACCTGCTGTCATACAGCCAGTTGATATCCAGTCCGAAAATGTTGTCGATCAGTCCGAACTGAGGATTGTACATGATCTTCCATACGTATGCAACCGCAACCAGAGGAGTTACAGTCGGCATGTAAAAGATCGTCCGGAACAGTGTCTTGTGTTTCATCAGTTTTGAGTTGAGTGCGTAGGCGATCGCAAGTCCGAGAGCAACACGGAAAATGACGACGACCACGCAGAAGATCACGGTGTTTGCCATGGACTGCCAGAACGTCGGATAGGAAAACATCCGGGCGTAGTTATCCAGGCCGATCCAGTTGTAAGTCTGGTTCAGCGGGTTCCACTGATGAAAACTTCCCGCTACGACCATGATCACAGGGATGATCAGGAAGATCGTCATATAGATGATGAGAAATCCCATCGCGATATTACGCATCCAGATCTCACTTTTGCTTTGAAGTGGCCTTCTTTTGAACATAATTTCCCCCTCCTTTACTTTTCATAGTATGCATAGAGACTCTCACTTGAGGTGAAGTCTGCGTTCGCAAGGTCAATGTCTATGGTATCTGCAGCGGTCTTCAGAGCGTCGGCAGCATCTTTTCCATTATACAGGATATCCTCGCCGGCAATCTTCATATTGTTTTCCACTGTGGAAGGCATTGCTCCCGGCCATATGTAACGGTCGATGTGAGGACCGACCGTCTTGACGATCGGGGTATCCTTCAGCTCCGGTGCATCCATAAGAGAAGTCTTTGCGGGGACAAGTCCGCCCTCCTGGCTGAGCCGGATCTGCACGTCGTCGCTTGCGAGGAAGAACCGGATGAAATCCTGTGCGACTTCTTTCTGTGCGTCGGTTGCATTCTTGTTGATACCCGGCGTGGACTCTCCGTTGTAGCGGTAGTAAGCGTAAGGAGCTTCTCCGTCCTGGGTCGGGATCTCAAAAGTACCATAGTCGATATCAGGAGCGTTGGTGGCAAGATTTCCCACAAAGAAGCCCCAGGCAAAGACGATCGCACTCTGTCCCTGATAGAAACTCTGATCGTAGTTTGTACCGAAATCTTTGTCGCCTACATGATATTCGTCATAGAGATCAACAAGGAAGGAGACGGCATCTTTCATACCATCGCTGTCGACAAGAGAGGATTTCCCGTCTTCAGAGAAAAGGTTGTCTCCAAACTGGTAGTTCAGTCCGATGACTGTGGAATTGAAATAGTTGTTATAGTTGTATCCTGCCTGGACCATATTGCCGTTTTCATCAAATTTTGTCAGTTTTTGGGCGACCTGGATGAATTCATCCCATGTTTCTGGGATATCGTTGTCTGTCAGTCCGGCTTCTTTCCAGAGATCCTTATTATAATAATACATTCCGGTAGAAAGTCCGTAATCCGCGTAGTAGATCTTGCCGTCCATCAGATGGGTCGATGCAGAAGGATAATCCGCGATCAGTTCATCTGTATCGATGTCATATGGCTCCATATAGTTAAGGAGCAGGTTTTCATAACTGTTATGGATATTGTAGAGTGTGGGTCCCTCTTCGCCCCTCTGCAGAGCCAGAGGAAGTTTGGTAAAGAATCCGTCCCATGGATTGTTGATGATATTGATCGTGACGTTGGGGTGAATCTCTTCATACTCGTCCGCGATGGCACGGAACATGTCTTCCGATGCCCAGATCCACCAGTCGATGGAGATGGGATCACCATTGTTTACAAGATGGTTGGGGTCGTAAGTTACATTTTCCCCCATGACTTCCAGACCTTTGTCTGCCTGTGTGTCCTGTATGCCTGTGGCAGTCCCGCCTTCACTGCCGCCGCTGCTGCATCCGGCCAGGGATAAGACAAGGACGAGGGCAAGACAGAATGAAAGTATTCTTTTCATAATTGCACCTCCTGATAACCTTTATTCGTTACGATAGCGCTAACGTTTGAGAATATTATAGATATAGCTGTAAAAAATGTCAATACTATTTTGTGAGATTCTTGATTTCACGTAAAATATAAGGTATAATTTCGTTAGCGATAACGAAATGATGGGGGATATCAACAAAAACAGAAAGCGGTGAAAAAATGGTAACGTTAAAAGATATCGCGAAAAAAGCGGGAGTCAGCAGCATGACGGTTTCCCGGGTGATGAACGGGAATACGAAAGAAGTTTCCGGAAAAACGTCAGAGAGGATCAAGAAGATCGCCCGTGAGATGGGATATGTGCCGAATTCTTCTGCGAGGGCACTGGCATCCAGATCTTCACGTCTGATCGCAGCGCTCCTTCAGGAGTACGATGAGGACCACAACCCGCTGGAAGACAGTTATACGAGCTGTTTTCTCGGTGAGCTGGCGCTTCAGATAAAAAAGGAAGGTTATGATCTGATGATCCATTATGTAAAGGATTACTCGGAGATCACTTACAGTCTGAAGTCCTGGAATGTGGCGGGGGCCGTGTTTATCGGCATGTTTGATGAGAGTATACGGAAACTTCAGGAGGACAATCACATCCCGCTGATCTTTACAGACAGCTACAGCTCGGTCCGCAGTATCACCAATGTGGGGATTGATGACTATACGGGAGGAGAACTGGCAGCAAAGTATTTCCTTGAGAACGGGCACAGGAATGTGGCTTTTTACGGACCGGAGGTACTGGACAATGGCGTTGTCATGCACAGGATGAGAGGATTTGTCACTACGCTGAGGGAGGCGGGAGTTTCCCTTCCTCTGGAGAATTTCATGGACCTTGGAGTGAAAGATCTGGGAGGAACGCTGAAACGCCTCTGCAGCGGAGCAGATCCGGTGACGGGGATCTTTACCACAGCGGATAACTGTGCTTATCAGATCTATTCCGAAGCATACCGGATGGGGATCCGTGTTCCGGAAGATCTGTCTGTCATCGGATTTGACGATCTGAAGATGAGCGCCCGGGTAACACCGCCTCTGACTACTGTGCGGCAGGATATCAAAAAGAAAGCTTCCGTCACATGCGATCTGCTGATAAAGCATATACAGGAGCAGGACCTGCCGGCGGAAAATATCGTGCTGAATGTGGAACTGGTGGAGAGAGGGTCAGTGTGCAGGCTTCCTGACACTGGCAGTGCTGCGGGAGAAAACAGAGGGGAGATTGACAATCGGCAACAGATAACTTAACATAGGCAGAGAGGCTGCCGGCGTCCTTTTGACCAGGGCAGCGGCGACGAAGAGGATCAAGGAGAAAATACCATTATGAAATTAGGAGAAAAGCAGGTACTCACAGTTGTGAAGACCGTAGATTTTGGTGTGTATCTGGGAAGCGATGAGGAGAGGGTGCTCCTTCCAAAGAAACAGGTTCCGGAAGGTGTAGAAGTGGGAGATCCCATAGAAGTATTTCTGTACAAGGATTCTTCGGACCGTATGATCGCGACGACACGTGAGCCGAAACTCACGCTTGGAAAACTTGCGGTGCTGGAAGTTGTTGATGTGGGAAGAGTGGGAGCCTTCCTTGACTGGGGGCTTGAAAAAGATCTTCTGCTTCCATATAAGGAGCAGACAGAGGGGGTGGAAAAAGGCGACCGCTGCCTTGTGGGGCTTTATATCGATAAGAGCGAGCGCCTCTGCGCTACGATGAAGATCTATCCCATGCTGAGGACAGATTCCCCCTACCAAAAAGACGACATGGTGACCGGGACTGTATATGGAAGAAACAGGGATTACGGCGTTTATGTCGCAGTGGACGATCAGTACTCCGCGATGATCCCGAAGAGGGAAGTATACGGAAAGATGCAGAACGGACAGCGGATCGAGGCGAGAGTCACGGCGGTCAAGGCGGACGGAAAGCTGGACCTGAGCGTGCGCGGAAAGATCCCGCAGCAGATGGACAAAGACGCGGAACTCCTTCTGAGCTGGATGGAGAAAAACGGCGGGAGGATACCGTTTACGGACAAGGCTTCACCGGAAGAGATCCGTCAGGAATTCGATATGAGCAAAGCTGCCTTTAAGAGAGCCGTGGGACGTCTTTTGAAAGAAAACAAGATCGAGATCGGCGGGACGGAGATCCGGCGGCAGTAAGGAAAAGTCTCTGCAGCGCCAGATGGACACAGGCAGGGAAGAAAATTCCTTGCAATTCGGATAAAATAGGGTATAATATTTATAGGAATGTGCAGAGTAGCAGTATGAAGACACATTTCAGATACATACAGAGTGGATGTGAAAGGAGAAATAATCATGAAAGTGCAGAACATAACAGATATAGAAGGCTTCTTTAAGGTGATCGACGAATGCAAAGGAAAAGTAGAACTGGTTACAGGAGAAGGAGACAGACTGAACCTGAAGTCAAAGCTTTCCCAGTACGTTTCCATGGCGAATATCTTTTCCAACGGTGAGATCCCGGAACTTGAGATCATTGCATATGAGAAGGAAGATACAGACAGACTGATCAAGTTTATGATGGATGGAGAGTAAGTCTGAGCTGACAGACAGGAAAGCTTCTTTCAGTGAGAGAATGTGGAGAGGGCAGTTCCCGGAAAGGGGGACTGCCTCTTTTATCTTAAGATCAGGATGGTCTCAGGATCACAGTGCAGCCACTCCTTCGGCATATGGCTGAACTGCAGTGTTTCAGGAGACAGAGATTACGGTGTGACAGAGAGGTATCGGATGAGTTTTGCACATTTGCATGTCCACACAGAGTACAGTCTGTTGGACGGTTCGAACAAGATAAAGGAATATGTGTCCCGGGTAAAGGAACTGGGGATGAACAGCGCCGCGATCACAGACCACGGCGTTATGTACGGTGTGATCGATTTTTACCGTGAGGCGAAGAAACAGGGGATCAATCCGATCCTTGGATGCGAGGTGTATGTCGCGCCAAACTCCCGGTTTGACCGAGAGATAACAGGGGGAGACGACAGGTACTATCACCTTGTCCTTCTGGCGGAGAACAATAAAGGCTATGCGAATCTGATGAAGATTGTTTCCAAAGGCTTTGTGGAGGGATATTACTACCGTCCCAGAGTGGATAAGTCGCTGCTCGCGGAATATCATGAAGGGATCATAGCATTGAGCGCCTGCCTTGCCGGAGAGGTCCAGCGCTATATCGTCAAAGGATTGTATGACGAGGCGAAGAAGAAAGCGCTTGAGTACAGAGATATCTTTGGGGAGGACAACTATTTTCTGGAACTGCAGGACCACGGGATCCCGGATCAGACCCTGGTGAACCAGCAGCTCATGAAGATGTCCCAGGAGACCGGGATCCCGCTGGTGGCGACCAATGACGTCCATTATACTTACGCGGATGACGCGAAGGCGCACGATATCCTGCTCTGTATCCAGACAGGAAAGAAGCTGGCGGATGAAAACCGGATGCGATACGAGGGCGGACAGTATTATGTGAAATCTCCGGAGGAGATGGAGGCGCTTTTTCCTTTTGCGAAGGAGGCGCTGGAGAACACGCAGAAGATCGCTGACCGGTGCTCTGTGGAGATCGAGTTCGGCGTGACGAAACTTCCAAAATACGATGTCCCGGACGGGATGACCTCCTGGGAATACCTTCAAAAACTGTGCTGGGAGGGACTTGAGAAGCGCTATGGCCGCGATCCGTCCCGGGAATTAAAAGACCGGCTCACTTACGAGCTGGACACCATAAAGAACATGGGGTATGTGGATTATTTCCTGATCGTATGGGACTTCATCAAGTATGCGAAGGACCACGGGATCGCGGTGGGACCTGGACGAGGCTCCGCCGCGGGGAGCATTGTCTCCTACTGCCTGGAGATCACGACCATCGATCCCATCCGGTATCAGCTCCTGTTCGAGCGTTTCCTGAACCCGGAACGTGTGTCCATGCCCGATATCGACGTGGACTTCTGCTTCGAGAGAAGGCAGGAGGTCATCGACTATGTGGTGCGTAAATACGGGAAGGACCGGGTCGTTCAGATCGTGACTTTCGGAACCCTGGCTGCAAGAGGTGTCATCCGGGACGTGGGAAGGGTAATGGATCTGCCTTATGCTTTTGTGGATTCCATCGCAAAGATGATCCCCCAGGAGCTGAACATCACTATCGACAAGGCGCTGAAAGAGAACCCGGAACTGCGCAGGACCTATGAGACCGACGAGCAGGTGAAAAGCCTGATCGATATGGCGAAGCGCCTGGAAGGTCTGCCCAGACATAGTTCCATGCATGCTGCCGGCGTTGTGATCAGCCAGAAATCTGTGGATGAGTACGTTCCTCTTTCCCGCGCCGCGGACGGGACGATCACGACCCAGTTTACTATGACCACTCTGGAGGAACTGGGGCTTCTGAAGATGGATTTCCTGGGACTCCGTACTCTGACTGTGATCCAGAACGCGGTCGCCATGGCCAGGAAAAAAGCCCCTGCACTCGATATTGAGAAGATCGACTATAACGATCAGGCGGTGATGGATTATATCGGTACCGGAAAGACGGACGGGATATTCCAGATCGAGAGCAGCGGCATGAAGAGTTTCATGAAGGAACTGAAACCCCACAGCCTGGAGGATATCATAGCCGGGATCGCACTGTACCGTCCGGGACCCATGGACTTTATCCCCCAGTATATCAAAGGAAAGAACGAGTCGGCGTCGATCACCTATGACTGTCCGCAGCTGGAGCCGATCCTCGCGCCCACTTACGGGTGTATCGTGTATCAGGAGCAGGTCATGCAGATCGTGCGGGATCTTGCAGGGTATACGCTGGGGCGGAGCGACCTCCTCAGGCGAGCCATGTCAAAGAAAAAAGGAGATGTGATGCAGAAGGAGCGTCAGATCTTTGTCTACGGGGATGAGGAGACGAACGTTCCGGGCTGTATCAAGAACGGGATCGACGAGAAGACAGCGAATAAGATCTATGATGAGATGATCGATTTCGCGAAATATGCGTTCAACAAGTCCCACGCGGCGGCATATGCGGTAGTCTCTTACCAGACTGCGTGGCTGAAATATTACTATCCGGTGGAATTTATGGCGGCGCTCATGACTTCTGTGATTGAAAATCCGCCAAAGGTGGCAGAATATATTTACGCCTGCCGGCAGATGAACATCCGGATCCTGCCTCCGGACATCAACAAAGGGGAGGCGAACTTCTCGGTCGACAGCGGAAATATCCGGTACGGGCTCGCTGCGATCAAGAGCATCGGCAGACCGGTGATCAAAGCCATCGTGGAGGAGAGAGAACAGTTCGGTCCGTTTAAGAATCTGGAGGATTTTATCACGAGGATGTCCTCCAGGGAGGCGCTCAACAAGCGCGCTATCGAGAACCTGATCAAATCCGGCGCGCTGGACACGCTGGGAGGAACCAGGAAGCAGTTTATGAGCATCTACATCCAGATCGTGGACCACGTCAACCAGGAAAAGAAGTATTCCATGGCGGGGCAGATGACCCTCTTCGATATGGTGGGAGAGGACCAGAAAGAAGAATTCCAGATCAAACTCCCGGACGTGGGGGAGTATTCCAGAGAGAACCTTCTGGCATTTGAGAAGGAAGTCCTGGGAATCTACGTCAGCGGACACCCTCTGGAGGCATATGAGGAGCAGTGGAAAAAGGTGATCACGGCGACGACAGGAGATTTCCAGCCGGATGAGGAGACCGGGCAGACCAAGGTGAGGGACGGCTCCCGCGCGGTCATCGGCGGCATGATCACGGAGAAGACGGTGAAGCACACGAAGACGAACCAGATGATGGCTTTCCTCACAGTGGAGGATCTGATGGGCACGGTGGAGGTCGTCGTGTTCCCCAGAGATTATGAGAAGAACCGGGAATGCCTTGAGGTGGACAGCAAGGTGTTCATCAGGGGAAGAGTGGCCGAGGAGGATGAGCGCGCCAGCAAGCTGATCTGTGAGAAGGTGATCCCCTTTGAGCAGAAAAAGCGGGAACTGTGGCTCCAGTTCCCGGACAAGGCTTCATATCTGGATGAAGAACAGATCGTAAACGGATATCTGGCTGATTCCGAAGGAGATGATGAGGTGGTCATCTACTGCGCGAAAGAGCGCGCGGTCAAGCGGCTTCCGAGGAACCGGAACATCCGGATCGACGCACAGGTTTTGAGCAGATTAATGAATCATTACGGGGAAAGCCGGGTAAAAGTGGTGGAAAAAGCTATTGAAAACCACTTCTAAATACGGTAGAATATTCTCGGAATTGATGAGAAATGCAATTTCAGGGTTTGGCGGTTATCTTAAATGCGGCGCAGTTCTGCGCTCAGCAGGAAGTAGTGAAGCGGATCGGATGTGTCCGTTTTACAGGCGGTCTGTACAGTGGCATGGAGCAGGCTGCCGGGACCTATTATGAAGGAAAGGTGGAGAAAAACATGGCAGAAAACACATTAGACGAATTATATGCAGATGACTTTGAAGACAGGATCCGCACGATCGGCGTTCTTACCAGTGGTGGAGACGCGCCGGGAATGAACGCGGCGATCCGTGCAGTTGTCAGGACAGCACTGTCCAGAGGGCTGAAAGTGCGCGGGATCCGCAGAGGATATCACGGACTTCTGAAAGAAGAGATCATTGATATGTCAGCGCGTGATGTTTCCGATACCATCCAGCGCGGAGGTACGATCCTCCAGACTGCACGATGCAAGTCCATGAGGACAGAAGAAGGACAGCAGAAAGCTGCTGCGATCTGTAAGAAATACGGGATTGACGGTCTGGTAGTCATCGGTGGAGACGGATCTTTTGCCGGTGCCCAGAAACTTGCCAATCTCGGGGTGAACACCATCGGTATCCCGGGAACGATCGACCTTGACATTGCATGTACAGATTATACGATCGGATTTGATACGGCAGTAAACACTGCTATGGAAGCGATCGATAAAGTGCGTGACACTTCCACATCTCATGAGAGATGCAGTATCATTGAGGTTATGGGGCGTGATGCCGGGTATCTCGCACTGTGGTGCGGTATCGCGAACGGCGCGGAGCGCATCCTGATGCCGGAGGAGCACGATATTGATGAGCAGGAGATCATCGCGGACATCAAAGCGTGCCAGAGACGTGGTAAAAAGAACTATATCATTATCAATGCCGAGGGTATCGGTGACTCCATCAACATGGCAAAGAGGATTGAGGCGGCTACAGGGATGGAGACAAGAGCGACGATCCTCGGACACATGCAGCGCGGCGGAAGCCCGACATGTAAAGACAGAGTTTATGCGTCCATCATGGGTTCCATGGCAGTGGATCTTCTCTGCCAGGGCAAGACAAACCGTGTCGTAGGATACAAAAACGGCGAGTTCGTTGACTTTGATATCGAGGAAGCTCTTGCGATGAAGAAGTCCGTTTCCGAGTATCAGTACGACGTGGCGAAAGTATTAGCACTTTAGGAGAAAGATAAACGTGGGTATGGAAAGCAGAAAAACGGCTCCGGTCGGCGTGTTCGATTCCGGAGTCGGCGGTCTGACAGTTGCGCGGGAGATATCCCGCCAGCTGCCGAAAGAAAATATCGTATATTTCGGGGATACTGCGCGTGTTCCATACGGAAGCAAGTCACAGAATACGATCATCCGCTTCTCGGAGCAGATCATCCGTTTCCTTAAGACAAAGCAGGTAAAGGCGATCGTCATCGCGTGCAATACGGCGAGCGCACTGGCGCTCGACGCAGTGAGGGATGAGTTCGATATCCCGATCATGGGAGTGGTCATCCCGGGGGCGAGAGCTGCTGTTGAGGCGACGAAGAACCGCAAGGTCGGCGTGGTCGGTACGGATGCCACAGTCCAGAGCGGGATGTATACGAAAGTCATCCGGGAGATGGCGCCGGATATCACAGTGATCGAGAAGGCATGTCCTCTCTTTGTACCTCTTGTGGAAGAAGGGTTTAAGGAACATGTGGTGACGCAGGAGATCATTGAGTATTATCTCGAGTCCATGAAGCATACGGATATCGACGCGATGATCCTGGGATGTACCCATTATCCCCTGATCCGCTCAAAGATCCGGGAGTACATGGGAGACCGGATCCAGATCGTCAATCCGGCATATGAGACCGCGATGGACCTCAAGAAAATGCTGGAGGAGCGGGGGATGGCAAACGATGGGACAACAGAGCAGCACAGCAGATATTCCTTCTATGTCAGCGATGCGGCGGAGAAGTTCAGGAGATTTGCCAACACGGTGATGCCATTTGACGTACCCACTACCAATGTAGTAAATATCGAGGAATATTAAGATATGACGAAGGATGTATTAGTCAGCATCTCCGGGATGCATATGGGGATCGTATCCCCGCAGCCGGATGAGGAGGACGAACCGATCGAGGTTGTGACGCCTGCCAGTTACTACTGCCGGAACGGGAAACATTATATCATTTATGACGAAGTGATGGAGGGAATGGCAGGGACGGTCAAAAACAAGATCAAGATCACCGGTGACGACAGCATGGAGATCATGAGGAGCGGCGGGACCGGGACGCACATGGTGTTTGAGAAGAACCGGAAGAACCTGACATATTATAAGACGCCGTACGGGCAGATGCTCATCGGCATCAATACGAAAAATATGGAGGTCAGCGTTTCGGAGGATAAAATCAATGTGTCTGTGGACTACGAGCTGGACGTTGATCATGAACCGCTCGCGGACTGTAAGATCCGGATGAACATCACTTCGAAGAACAGCGGGGATTTCTCCGTGCTGAGTTAAAGACTGGATAAGGATAATATATATGGATCAAGCCTGTGCAGACGCTGGTCAAGCGTTTGTACAGGCTTTTTCTCTGGCCTTTCGAAACTGCAGGGGAGGGCAGGAGAATTTGCGGCGGAACAGGTGATAAAAATGACTGAGATTGGAAAATCCGCAGGCGCCGCAGATATCCAGGATATCCATATCTGTCTGCATCAGCAGATATACGGAATAGTTCAGCCTCTGTTCATTGATATACTGGGTCGGGGTCACGCCGAAAAAATGTTTCATCGTGCGGCAGAGATGGTTGGGAGAACATGGCGCAAGGCGGCACATCCCGGGGTATCCTTCCTGCATATTTTCGACCTTCTGCATCTCTGTCATCAGACCGGTCAGCCAGGAAGGGATCTTCTGCGGCAGTTCGGTATCATATTCAAAAAAATATTCCTCGAAAAACATGGCGAGGATGCACTGGACATGGTACTTGGTCCTCAGCGGGCTCGCATTCTGAAGATAGTCTCCTGCTTCCTTCATGAGAGTGACCACGCGGTGGAGCTGTCCTTTGTCAAGGCGGACTGAGGGCGGGAATTCCGGGGAGGTGAGCAGGGACAGCTTTTCCGTGCTGTCAAAGAAGCGGCTGACAGAGCGGAAGATCTGCTGCGTGAACCCGAGATTAAGCTTATGAAAATTTTCCGAGTGATAAAAATTATAACTGTGCACATCTGACGGGCGGATAAAAAAGAAATCCCCCTTCCGTATCGTCTGGACCGAGTCGTTGATCAGATGCAGGGCAGAGCCCTCTGTCACGACAAAAAACTCGTAGTATGTGTGGGTGTGCAGCGGCGGTTCGTCATAGATCGTATTGATCGTGTAGGAAAGCCCGGAATCAGGGCTGGTGGACTGGTCTTCAATTCCGAATACAGGTATCTCCAACAGAACTTGCCTCCTTCTGAGCGGATATATAAGTACAGGAGCAGAGTGCAGTCAATGACAGAATACCCCTGTCTGATATCAATATAATACAAAAATATGCCTGATGTAAACAAGAATTGAGGAAAAGATGATGATAGAATAGAATCCCGTAAGACAAAGGAGAGGAGAAAAGGAGCATGGAGAAAAAAAGTCGGTTTCTGACAGTCCAGGTAGTCATGCTGGTCACATTATCATTTCTTTTAGGGACAAGTGAGTTTATCGTGGTGGGGATACTTCCGGAAATATCCGAGGGATTTCATATATCGCTGACAACAGCGGGGGGCATCGTGTCTGTGTTTGCTTTCGCCTATGCCGTGGGAACTCCTTTCTGCGCGGCAGCGGCGGGAAAGTTTGACAGGTTCCGGTTTACCATGGTGTGCGTATCTGTTTTTGCTGTGGCAAACCTGCTGTGCGGGCTGACGTCGATGTATCTTGTCTTTGCTGCGGCGAGGATCGTCATTGCCGTGGTGTCGGGGACTCTGGTGGCGGTTTCCATGACATATGCGGGGGACATCGCGGCTCCCGAGAATATGCCGAAAGTCGTAGCGGGCATCTTCTCCGGGTTCAGCATCGCGTCGGTCTTCGGGGTTCCGATCGCGACTGCGGTGACCCGTTTCCTGAACTGGCGCGCTGCGTTTTTCCTGATCGCTGCAGCTTCTCTGGCAGTGGCGGCAGTCCTGTACCGGACCCTGCCGAGGAAAGGCGGTGTGGAATCGCACAGCGTGATCCGGCAGTTCGTCCTCCTGACGGACCGGAAGATCATCCTGGGAGCACTGTGCGTTTTCCTGGGCGCGGCGGCGACATATACTGTCTACACATATCTTACCCCGATCTTTGAGACAGAACTTCATATCCCCGGAAATATGATCAGTTTTGCGCTTCTTCTGTTCGGCGTGGCAGCTTTGATCAGCAACCTGTATTCCGGAAGGATCGCAGAGAACGGAGGGATGAAGCGGATGCCGGGGATCTATGTGGTCCATACGCTCTGCCTTCTGAGCATGCCTTTCGCGACGCAGAGCCTGCCTGCCGGTCTGGCGGCGGTCTTCCTGCTGGGGATCCTCATCTATCTGGTGAATTCACCCAGCCAGATGCTGTTCCTGAATACGGCGGCACAGGAGTATCCTTCCTGTGTGAACCTTGCCGCGTCGTTCAATTCGGTGTTCTTTAATCTCGGGATCGCGGCGGGATCATTCCTGGGAGGTGTGGTCGTGGATCACGCAGGTCTCCGCTATGTGGGAGCAGCCGGGGCTGTGCCGGCGGCGCTGGCGGGAATCTGCGCGTTCCTCCTTACAGGGATCCTGAAACGGAGAGAAGAAGGAGCGGAAAATGACCGGGAGATCTCCGGGCAGAGACGGAGCCCGGGAAGAAAGAAAATAGCGGGATAGAAAAAAAGCTTATGGGTTCATGTCTCAGAATCCATAAGCTTTTTTGTCAGTCTTTTTTAAATCTTGCGAAAAGTCCTTTTTTCTTCTTCTGAGGAGCCTCGATGGAGCCGCCCCGGACGCTTTTCAGTGAGGTTATGTAAATCCCGCTCACAACTGCTTTGACTTCTTTTTTTACAGGAATGATATCGAAAACTTTTGCGTCGCACATCAGTGTCATGATCCTGGGGCCGATCTTTGCCTTCACGACCGGTACCTTGGTGCGCCGTAAATATTTCGGTGTGTTCTCAAGTACCACGGAAGGAAATCCGGCTTCTTTCAGTTTCATTTTCTTTTTATCGATGACCAGCATGCTGACGGTCTGAGCAACGGCGTCCATCTGTTCCTGCTGTTCCGCCTGTTTCTTTTCCGCTCTCTTCCCAAAGAAATATAATGCGATGCATGCTGCGATCAGCACTACAAGGATGACGAGCAAGACGATAGTGAATGTACTCACGTTAAAACCCTCCTAAACGCTCTGTTTTGCGCTGTTTTGCATGTAGTATTGTACCATTGTTTTCAGGGAAGTGCAAGAGAATTACCATTTTGGGTTTACTTTTTACAGGGATTGCGAGTATACTGTCTATGATGGCGTTTTGTGTCTGGAAAAGGAGTATGATCAATATATTATGGCAGAAACAATTTGGAACGGAGTGGTGACAGCCTTTGAATTTGTCATGGACAACCTGGTCGTTATCAATGTGCTTTTCGCACTTGTGATCGTTTTCTTTCAGAGAAGGTCTCCGCAGACTGTCTGGACCTGGCTGCTTCTGCTTTATTTTATACCGATCCTCGGATTCGTGATGTATCTTATCATCGGGCAGGATTACCACAAGAGCAGGATGTTCAAAGCCAAGGAGATCGAGGGCGAGTTAAAATACGCGGTCAGGCGGCAGGAGGAGACGATCTATAACAGGAAACTTATGCTTGCCAACCCGGAGATGAACCGATTTAAGGACTTGATCCTCTATAACCTGGAGGCGGGAGAAGCGGTCCTGACAGATAATAATGATATCAGGATCTACACGGACGGAAAGGCGAAATTCCGCGCGCTGATCGAGGAGATGCGAAAGGCGGAGCGGTACATCCACCTTCAGTACTATATCATCCGAAATGATGAACTCTGGCAGGAGATCGAGAAGGTCCTGATAGAAAAAGCGAGGGAGGGCGTGGAGGTCCGTGTCCTCTTTGACAGTATGGGCTGCCGGACCATGCATAAGCGTGACTGGGAACGCCTGAAGAGAGAGGGTATCAAAGTCGCGGAGTTCTTCCCTGCGATCCTGGGGCAACTCCAGCTCCGCGTGAATTACAGGAATCACAGAAAGATCGTTGTGATCGATGGAAGGATCGGATTTGTGGGCGGTTTCAACGTGGGAAGAGAATACCTCGGGAGAGACCCGAAATTCGGTTACTGGAGAGACACCCATCTCTGCATAGAGGGGGCTGCGGTGACGTCTCTTGCAGTCCGGTTTGTCCTTGACTGGAACTATGCGGCAAAGGAGAATCTGTTCCTGGACGATAATCTTTTCGAGATCCCGCGGTATGTGCGCGGCGGAAGGGACCCGGTACAGATCATCTCCAGCGGTCCGGACTCGCAGACCAAGACGATCCACGATAATTATCTGCGGCTGATCCACAGTGCAAAAGACCACGTCTATATCCAGACGCCGTATTTTATCCCGGATGACTCCATCCTGGATGCCCTGAAGATCGCCAGCCGTTCCGGGATCGATGTGAGGATCATGGTCCCCTGCAAGCCGGACCATCCCTTTGTCTACTGGGCGACCTATTCGTATATCGGCGATATGGTGGCGGCGGGGGCAAAGTGCTATGTATACAACAACGGATTTCTCCACGCGAAGACACTGAGCATTGACGGGCTGGTGGCGTGCGTGGGAACCGCGAATATGGATATACGCAGCTTCGGGCTCAACTTTGAGGTCAATGCAGTGATCTACAGTGAGAGGACGGTCCGGAAGCTGGAGCAGTCATTTGAAAACGATATGACACAGTGTACCCACGTGACACGGAAGGTATACGATGAGAGAGGGATCGTCATCAAGGCGAAAGAGCAGTTCTCAAGGCTGCTGTCACCGCTTTTGTGACCGGATCCGGGAGAAAAGATAAAAATAAAATTTTTTATAGAAAAACAGTATTGGAAAATGGAGGAAAAAGATCATGAAAAGAAAAATAGCTGCTGTACTGATATCTGCTGCGCTCGCGGGAAGCCTTCTCGCCGGATGCAGCGGGGAGATCTCAAACGACTATGTCACTGTAAAACAGTATAAAGGGCTGGAAGTTCCCCAGGTGGTCACAGAGGAAGTGACGGATGACCAGGTGGAGCAGACGATCCAGAGCGCACTGAGCGCGAATATGACGAAGAACCCGATCACGGACCGCGCTGCAGAGACTGGTGACTGGGTAAATATCGACTATACAGGCTATGTTGACGGAGAAGCATTTGACGGAGGCTCGGCTGAAGGTGCGGACCTTGAACTTGGGTCAGGTTCCTTTATCGGGGCTACAGAGGATTACGAGGGATTTGAGGACCAGATCGCAGGGCATAACACAGGCGATGAGTTCGATATCAAAGTGCAGTTCCCGGAGACTTACTCAAACAATCCGGCGATGGCAGGGGTTGTGGCAGATTTCCACATCGTACTGAATGAGATCTACAGTCAGGAAACGCCGGAACTGACAGACGAGTGGGTGGCGGAGAACAGTGAGGATTCCGAAACGGTAGATGAGTACAGGGAAGAGATCCGCTCTACACTGGAAGACAACGCAGAGGAGTCTGCAAAGAGCGAACTGCGGACCAGCATCCAGGATGCGCTCCTTTCCCAGAGCGAGATCAAGGAATATCCGGAGGGGGCAGTGGACGAGCAGGTTGAGCAGGCGACGGAATATTATACTTCGATCGCAGGGCTGTATGGCATGGAACTTTCCGACTTTATCACGACTTACCTTCAGACAACAGAGGAGGATTTCAATGCCAGCGTTGAGACTGCCGCACAGCAGACAGTCCAGCTCGACGAGGCACTGAAACTGATCGCAGAGAAGGAAAACCTGGAACCTTCTGACGAAGAGTACGAAGAAGAGATCGCGGATCTTGCCGAGAGCGCAGGAACAGACGATGTGGATGCGTTCAAGGAGCAGTACGGGGAAGATGTACTGAGAGACTCCGTGCTCAGACAGACTGTACTTGATTATCTCGTGGATAACTGCATCCAGGTGGAAGAGTCCACAGAAAGTGAATAAAAGCGTGCTATGCACCGGCAGAGAGGAAAATGAACGGAGAGGAGCTTCTCCGTTTCATTATAAATAAGAGCAAAGGAGGTCTATCTTATGAAACTGGAAAATGAGCGCCTTTGTGTCGAGATCGCCGACATGGGGGCAGAGGTGACGCGTATTTACGACAAAAAGAACGATACGGATGTGCTGTGGGAGGCGGATCCGGTGTTCTGGAAACGTCATTCTCCCGTGCTTTTTCCGAATGTAGGAAAGACGTATAAGAACACGATGCTGATCAACGGAGTACAGTATCCGACTTCACAGCACGGATTTGCCAGGGATAATGAGTTCCGCTGTATCCGTTCCTCCGCAGACAGCGTTTCTTACCTGTTTGCTTCAAACGAGGAGACAAAGGAAGTCTATCCCTTTGAGTTTGAACTCATCATCACTTACCGCCTGGAGAAAAACAGCCTGACAGTGAAATGGGAAGTTCGGAACCCGTCTGACGAGACGATCTATTTTACGATCGGAGGACACCCGGCATTCCGGTTCGCGGGAAAAGACGAGGTTAAGACAGACTATCTCCTGAAATTCCCGGGAAAAGAGGCTCTGCAGTATGTTCTCATCGATCCGGCGGAGGCTGCAGTGGATCTGAAGAAGCCTCATGAGATGAAACTGACAGATGAATGTTATGAAGTGACAGAAGAACTTTTTGCAAATGACGCGCTGATCTTTGACGGAGGTCAGATCGGGGAAGTCTGGCTGTATCACAAGGACGGAACGCCTTATGTTGGGATGAAGTGCGAGGGATTCCCGAACTTCGGCATCTGGTCCGTGAAGAACGCGCCGTTCGTCTGCCTGGAGCCCTGGATGGGACGTGCGGATGATATCGGGTTCGACAGGGACATCTCCGAGAAACCGGGGATCAATGCTGTGGATCCGGGAGAGATCTTCGAGAAGGAGTATTCGATCGTAGTGGCATAGAGACAGAGACAGTTTGAGAAACGAGAAGAAAGGAAGAAAGGGCGGCCTTTGGGGCTACCCTTTCTTTACTTTCATCCGTTTGATCACCTTCAGCCGGGTGAACTCTTCCCTGTCTTTTTCCTCCAGCGCATTCGTGATCGTGTAGACCAGCGAGGAGTACATCGGGATCGTGATGTTCTGGAGCGCGTTGGCGCGCTTCTGCGTCTTCTTGATGTTGCTTGCCAGACGGTAGGCTGCGTTTTCCACCATGGAAAGCTTGACGGTCAGATCCTTCACCCTGCGGAACGCTTCCTTTGCCTGGTCGATGGATTCATGAGTCGTACTGAAAGCATATGTGGGCTTTCCGGCGTCAGGGATATATTTCACATGGGGAATCTCCGTTCCCATGATACTGCGCGTCTGGATCGTGATCGAGTTCTCGATGGGGACGGTGTATGCAAGCTGTTCCACCATGCTGATGCCGTTCTCGATGTTGGCGCGCTGCAGACATTGATAAGCATAGGTGAATGTGGTGTCGATCTCATCCTGGATATTCCGGGCCTCGTCGATCAGATCCATCAGCTCGCGGATCAGGATATTGCGCTTCTTGTCCATCAGGTCGTATCCCTGCTGTGCCAGCGCCAGAGAGTTCTTCGCCAGCATTAAGTTTCCTTTTGTCGGAAATGTACGTGGGTCCATAAAAGATCCCTCCTTTTTTACCTGTCTTCAATTTTGACACATTCAGCGTCAAGTTTCAAGCCTTTCGGGAGAGTTTTCATCTTCTCCTAAAATTGTTTTGTACATCATCTTTTATGTTTTCGATGGTTTCTTCCACCTGCTCCCGGTCCATCTCATTTCCGTCTTTATCATAATTATGAGAGTAGATACAGCCGGAAAGGAAAGGGACGACGAGTGTCAGTGTGAGAAGACAAGTACGCTTCCATTTTTTCCTCATTTGATATTTCCCCCTCTCATAAAAGATATTTTGCGACGAATCCCAGCGCGGTGATAAAAAGGACTGTGACCAGGGCAGTGCCGGCGATGACTGCGAGACAGCAGAGCATTTTCCGGACTTCCAACCAACTGTTGCGTATGAGGAACAGGAGGAGACGGACCGCATACGTCAGGAAATATCTTCCAGGAAAATGTCCGGTGTATCCAGTTTTCGGAGTTTATATTTCTGTACTTTTGTGAGTGGGTTTTTGAATGTCCCGGAACCTTTGTCATATCTGCCTTTTAAGATATCAGTATAGAGTTTTTCTATAAAAGCAGTCTGCTTTCCTGTGGCTTTATTTCCGGATATTTTACTGGACGTGTTACCGGAACTATCGTTGTGCAGAGTGCCGGACAGGAAACTGTATCCGTCCAAGAGGTAGAATATCTTCAGTGCCAGCGCAAGGTCACAGTGAGCGTCCTTTAGCACTTTGCCGGGGAAGGAGCCCCCTTTGCTCCAGTCATAAGAATCCACTTTTTCAACTAAGAGGGTATAAGGGGCTTTTTCATCCGTACACATCATCGTTTCCAGCCGCTCTGCCAGTATTTTCCGTCCGCATTCCCTGGCAAGATCTATGGGTCGGCGTCCGCCAAAAGTCCTTAAGTTTAATTCCAGATCAGGGATCGAAAGCCACAGCTCATACAGCGGTGTTAATTCCGTCTCAGAGTAGTGCATCTGGATCATGCACTCAATGGGGAGGAGATTCCGGGCTCCCGCCTGGTTCGGATCGGCACCGTGTCGGAGAAGCTCTTCACACAGCATTTTTGTGCGCGGGATATCGTGGTATTTCTGCCGGAGAAGATAATGAAAGGGACCATCGTACTCCCTCTCTACCGGCTGGACTCCCGCGCCGTTATCAAGGAGAAAGTGTGAGATACGGTACCTTGCATCGAGATCAGGGTTCGCCAGGGCATAATACAGAAGTCCTCTTCCATAGAAAAGTCTTCTTTCATCCCCGGGACGATACTGTTCCAGAAAATGGTTAAAGGTATCCCATTTTGCCGCCCAGCAGACATCCCTGTCCTGATACATCCTTTGGAAAGCGGGAGAGCGGAGCAGATGTGTGAACAGTTTTTCATAGTGATCCTCATGGTCGATGAAGACGTCTCCATCCGGTTCTTGCTTCAGTACCGTTTCCGGAAGAATGTCCACCACTTCGTTCAGCCAGGCAGCGTCTCCTGTAAAATGGATGAAATGTGCGTCGGAGCGTGCCGTTTCATCGGAGCCGTCCGCAGTACGGCGATATTCTTCGTATCCTTTCAGAAATGCCCTGTCTTCAGGCAGGGGAAGCTGCTGAAATTCTTCTGGGGAGAGGCAGTGCTGTGCCAGGGCGAACAATCCGTGGACTAAGAAACTGACGGTTTCCTCCGGGGCAGGATCTATGCCGTCGGTACATTGATTCAGGAGAAGGTCAGATCTTCGCTCTGCGGCACAGACAGCTGTGAGAAGAGACGACAGGCGGTCTGTTTCTTTTCTCCACAGTGCGCAGAGATACTCTGCTATGAGCAGCCATATTTTGGGATGCTTTTGACCGAGGAAAGTTTCTGAAGCTTCGAGCGCTTTCCTGCCAAGAACATCATCCTTGTAATACAGGGCAGTGAGGAGCCGGCTTATTATCTTGTGTATTGTATGCAGCCGGTCACAGTACCCCGTGTCCCTGGGGAGCATCTTCCGGACCAGGACGTGGTCGTTCCCGGCGAGGGCGATCAGGGCCTGGATCCAGAGAAAGGATTCCGCTCCATGCAGGATCCCGGCATATTCGAGACGCGTATCCTGCCTGACAGCACGATACATGATCCCCATATCACCATTTTTGCAGGCGTGGTAACAGCCGATATATTTGAGGTCTTTATGCGCCTCCCGGATATTTACGGCGGCGGTCTTCAGAAAGGTGAAAGGGTCGCGCTCCTCCCTCAGGGGCATGTACTCTGTTCTGTCAGTAGAAACAGAGGTCAGTTCCTGTTCCAGTTTTTCGGCGATCGTCCGGTTCTGCATAGGAAAACCTCCTTCTCAATCCTGTACCAGCATCTTTTCCATATGGATGCAGTTGAATGTCCATCCGTGTACTTTTCTGTTGTAGTCGGCTGTATATCCCAGTTTCTCGTAGAATCCGACTGCTACATCCCGGCTGTCCAGTACGGCTTTCCGGCATCCCAGTTCTTTTGCCCATTTCTCAGCCTCTGTAACGACAAGGCGCCCCAGTCCCTGTTTCCTGTACTCGGGAAGGACTACGATCCGTCCGAGCATCATGGCGGGAACGGGTTCCTCATCCTCCGGCAGTTCATATAAACGGCAGGTGGCGACGGGAAATTCACCGTCAAGGATGACGATATATTTTGTATCGGGCGTATCATACTCGTCAAATTCTTCCCGCAGCGTGATGTGATACTGTCTCGCCATTGCCTGAATGCGGACATAGTAGGCGCCTGCCTGCTGATAAGTCTCGGTTGCTCTTATAACTTTGAAATCCATGGCGGTTTTCCTCCCTTGTGTTGAATTGACTTATGAATCCTGCTGGTTGAAAAATGAATGGCTGATTATTTATTATTCACTGTATTAGACATCGCTCGCGTTAAGATATTCTTTCAAAGTGCGTTTTGCAGAATGAACGGCGTGAGGGAATATCTCAAAATATCGGGAGATTCCTCCCTCGATCACCGGCATGATAATATTCTGCATATTAGAGTCAAAACAGCAACACAGTTTTCTAATATTCTTTTAAATTCCGAATGGTTCATTTCAGCACCCTTTGCACAAATAATATTGATAAGTTCCTGTTCGGAAAGAAAGAGAGGCATCAAAGCTCTTTATATACTATCTTCCCGTTTTTCTGTTCCGATCTCATCAGCGACGCCTTCTTTACAGTCATTTCCGCTTTCGGCAAATGGACCTGATACGGCTTTTTCGCAGATACCTTTCGGATCAGGGTGATATGGGGGACGAACTTTTCGTTGTCAAAGGGGATCCCTTCCGCAGAAAGTGCGGCTCTCAGGTCTTTCACATAAGTCTTCAGTTTCTGATTGCCCTTTACGCCCGCCCACAGGATATTCCCAAAGTTCCCTTTTTCCGAGAGGGTCAGCCTGAATTCCGGAAGGGGCACTCTGCGGATCGCTTCTTTTACTTTGGAAGGATCGTCATATTCACCGATAAATGCGAGAGTCATGTGCAGGTTCTGGGCCGGAACATAATTCCCATCCACGCCCTGCTTTTTTAAATCGTGCATACATGCGACAAGCGCCTTCTTCATTTCCTCAGAAAGCCGGATCGCAATAAAAAGTCTCATATGAAAGCCTCCTGTTTTTTTTTCTGTGATTGGATCAGTTAAAATTGGCATGGTTCTTCTTTCAAGCATATCGCATTTTACAGGACCATGCAATGAGACAGTAACAGAAAAGTCAGCAGATGTTTCTTTCTCTGAGAAGCTCGATGACCAGATCACAGATTTCAAAATGCCGTTTGTAATTTTCTTTTCTCAACTCATCGCTTAGAGGAAAAGGGACTTTTTCGCCGAGTATCCAAAGCTCGAAGATATTGTCCCGGTAAGGCCCGGTCTTTTTTAATTCGGCAACGAGTCTGTCTCCACAGTAGATGCATGCCGGCCATACCGGACCAAAGCCGTAACAGCTCGATGCTTCAACGACAGTGTGGCAGCAGGGACAGAGAACGATCAGTGTCTCCGCGCGTACTCCTTTGTTTTGAAGATGGATCTCTGTATTACAATTTTTACATTTGAACATATGATTCGGCTCCCATCTGTATTCGCTTTTGGTTGGGAAGAAAAAAGATTACTTTTCCTTTGAACACTCCTTCAGATACTCAAAGCATCTGATCAGCTGATCATAATTATTGTATCCGGGACGGATGTATAATGATTTTCTGCATTTTTTCCGGCTGCGCCCTTTCTCGATCAGACAGCGGATCCTGTAACAATCTTTTTTGGAGACAATGTCTTCCACTTCCAGTATTTTCCAACAGTCGTTTTTATTTAACTGTGTGTGCAGATAAGAGCCTTGGACTAGAAGCTGCTGATCCCTCTGTCTGTCCTGCTCGCCTTTTTTTAATATCGTAGCACCCATGGATGAACTTAAATACTTGCTGACAAGCTGGGCTGTTCTGTTGGATTCGTTGCCGATAAATATGCGGTACAGATTTCCGTCGTAGAGAACGTATGAGACCATATTTCCACCGAAGTTGAACTGGTTCGCGCTGAAGTAGATCATGCATCCTATGGGGAGGATGTTTTATTTTCTTGCTGCGTTTAGTCTGGCGGGTGTGCCCCGCTTGTGATGAAAGGATGCAGACCAGGCGATACAAACTGTAAGGAATCCCGGATATGAAAAAGACAGCTGCGGTCAGAGAGGAAGCCCTTTCTGACCGCGCTGCCTTAATGACAGTGTTATTCTTCCGCTTCAGGTTTATAGTACTTGTCGAGGATCTTCGTATCGACGCGGTCGAGTTCTTCTCTTGGAAGTTTTCCGAGAAGTTTCCATCCCAGGTCGAGCGTTTCCTCCATGCTCCGGTTTTCTTCTACGCCCTGACCGATATAGTGTTCCTCGAATTCCTTTCCGAATTCCAGGTATTTCTTATCGATCGGGGAGAGCTCGTCTTCACCGATGACGGAGGCGAGATTTCTTGCGTCACCCACTTTTGCGTAAGCGGAGAAGAGCTGGTTTGCCAGATCCTGATGGTCTTCCCGGGTGTAGCCTTCTCCGATGCCGTCCTTCATCAGACGGGAGAGGGAAGGAAGGATATTGATCGGCGGATAGATCGACTGCCCGTTCAGAGGACGGTCCAGCACGATCTGCCCCTCCGTGATATATCCGGTCAGGTCGGGGATCGGGTGGGTGATATCGTCGTTGGGCATGGTCAGGATAGGAAGCTGGGTCACAGAACCGTTCACTCCCTGAACGATGCCGGCGCGCTCGTAGAGCGTTGCAAGTTCACTGTATAAGTATCCCGGATATCCTTTACGGCTGGGGATCTCTCCCTTGGAGGAGGAAACCTCACGCATAGCCTCCGCGAAGGAGGTCATGTCTGTCAGGATGACCAGGATGTGCATATGCTGTTCAAACGCAAGATATTCTGCAACGGTGAGAGCGACTTTCGGTGTGATCAGACGCTCGACCACCGGATCGTTTGCCAGGTTCAGGAACATGGCCACGTGGTCGGCAACGCCGCTTTCCTCAAAGGTGTTGCGGAAGAAGTCGGCGACGTCATGCTTGACGCCCATGGCGGCGAACACGATGGCAAACTGTTCATCGGAACCTTCGCCCAGGGAAGCCTGCTTTACGATCTGCGCTGCGAGCTGGTCGTGGGGAAGCCCGTTCCCTGAGAAGATGGGGAGCTTCTGTCCGCGGATCAGGGTGGTCAGCCCGTCGATGGCGGAGATACCTGTGTGGATATAGTTCCTGGGGTATTCCCGGCGCACAGGGTTCAGCGGAAGCCCGTTGACGTCCCGTTTCAGTGTGGAGACGATGGGGCCGAGGTCGTCGATTGGCTGCCCGATCCCGTTGAAGGTGCGTCCCAGCATATCCGGGGACAGCGCGATCTCCATGGGATGCCCGGTGAGCTTTGTGTGTGTATTCTTCAGAGACATGTTCTCGGAGCCTTCAAATACCTGGATGACAGCTTTGTCCTCGTAGATCTCGATGATGCGTCCGATCTTTCTCTCGGTGCCGTCCACGACGAACTCCACAATCTCGTCATAGAACGCGTCCTGTATGCCCTCCAGTGCGATCAGAGGGCCGTTGATGCTGCTTAAGCCTAAATATTCAATTGACATGAATCGGTTCCCTCCTTATGCGTTTTTCTCGAGTACGCGCTGATAGAACGCGTCGATGTCGCGGTGATACTGGGCGAACATCTCGAGACGGTCGTTCGGTACATCGTATTTGATGGCGATGACACGCTCGAAGATATTTTCCGACTTCAGCACGGACATGGGATGCCCCATCGTGACGAGTGTGCGCGCCTGCTTGTAGAGATACAGGATAGTCTCCATCATCAGGAACTGCTTCTCCATTGTGACACAGGTGTCATCTTTGTGGAATGCGTTCTGCTGGAGGAAACCGAGGCGGATCACGCGGGCGATCTCCAGCACCAGTTTCTGGTCGTCGGGAAGAACGTCGCTTCCAATCAGCTTGACGATCTCCAGGAGGCTGCTCTCCTGGTTCAGAAGCGCCATCAGCCGGTTGCGGTAGTCCACGAATTTCGGGGAGACATTGTCCTGATACCAGTGGCTTAAGTCCGTCAGATATTCACTGTAGCTGGTCAGCCAGTGGATCGCGGGGAAATGCCTGGAATAAGCAAGGCTCTTGTCCAGTCCCCAGAAACAGCGCACGAAACGCTTGGTATTCTGCGTTACAGGTTCGGAGAAATCACCGCCCTGGGGGGAGACGGCTCCGATTATGGTGACGGAACCGTCGGTCCCGTTTAAGTTGTGCATCATGCCCGCTCTCTCATAGAATGCGGAGAGACGGGAGGCAAGATAAGCGGGGAAACCTTCCTCCGCCGGCATCTCCTCCAGACGTCCGGACAGCTCGCGGAGAGCCTCTGCCCATCGGGAAGTGGAGTCTGCCATGATCGCCACGTCGTAACCCATATCGCGGTAGTATTCCGCAAGGGTCAGCCCGGTATAGATACTTGCCTCACGGGCAGCGACCGGCATGTTGGATGTGTTGGCGATCAGCGTGGTCCGGTCCATCAGCGGATTGCCTGTGCGGGGATCAGTCAGTTCGCCGAACTCTTCCAGGACCTGGGTCATCTCGTTCCCACGTTCGCCGCAGCCGATATAGATGATGATATCCGCGTCCGCCCATTTCGCGATCTGATGCTGTGTCATGGTCTTTCCGGTCCCGAATCCTCCGGGGATAGCAGCAGTGCCGCCTTTGGCGATGGGGAACATGGTATCGATGATACGCTGTCCCGTTACCAGGGGGACCGAGGCGGAAAAACGGTGATGGGTCGGGCGGGGCGTACGGATCGGCCAGTGCTGTGTCATGGTCAGCTCTTTAGTGGAACCGTTGGAGAGTTCCAGGGTGACCAGAGTCTCGTCAATAGTGTAGTCCCCGTCAGGTACGATCTTTTTGACGGTTCCCTCTACATATGGGGGGACCATACATTTATGAACGATGGCATGGGTCTCAGGCACCTCGGCGATGATGTCGCCCCCGTGGAGATACTGTCCCTCATGCACCGTGATATGCGTCTTCCATTTTTTCTGTCTGTCCAGGGAATCCACGCTGACTCCCCGGGTGATGAATGCGCCGCCGGAGGATTCTGCGATCCGCTCCAGCGGACGTTCGATGCCGTCAAAGATGTTGTTCAGGATACCGGGGGCAAGTGTGACAGAGACTGCGTTTCCGCTCGCCACCACTTCTTCCCCAGGGCGCAGCCCGGTCGTCTCTTCATATACCTGGATCGTGGTCATATCCTTGTCCAGGGCGATGACCTCGCCGACCAGTTTCTGCTCTCCTACATAAACCATCTCCGACATGCGGAAACCGGTGTTTCCTTTCAGGTAAATGACGGGCCCGTTGATCCCGTAGATAGTTCCGGTCTTAAGCAATACCGTCACCTCCTAAAAACATAAATTTGTCATACTCATTCCGCAGCTGTGTCTTGAACGAATTATCGATCAGGATATTGCGGGCGCGGATCACCGCGCGTATACCGCCGATGAAATCTTCGGCGCTGATGGTCAGGTGGACGCCTGTGGCATCCTCAAGTTCCGGACGTTTTGCCTCGTCGGACGGATTGAGGTAGATGACGACGGGATCAGTTCCCGCGTAGTGTCCTGCCTGTTTGATACATTTGATGAGGAAGTCTGTGTAGGCTTCCGTTTTCATATAGTCGTCAACGAGACTGCGAGCCTCGTCAAAAATCTTATCTTTCAGTTCCTGCTGGACCTTTCCCTGGCGGCGCTTGATCTCCAGCTGAGACTTGGCGGAAGCCTGGTTGAGCATGAGCTTCGCGTTGGTAGTCTCTGCCTTGATGCGCGTTTCCGCCTGGCGGATGGCTTCTGCCTTGTGGTCTTCAAAGACCTTTTCCAGCGCCTCACGGTGGGAGTCGATGATGGCGTTGCCTTCCGCTCTTGCCTGTTCCATGGATGTGGACTGCAGGTGTGCGATCTTTTCTTCCAGAGTCAAGAGGAATCCCTCCTTTTTACAATTTTGGTAACAGTTCAGCTATGGCGCGGTTTTGCGATGATGCGGGGCCTGTTACAGCTTCAGTCCGATTGCTTCGGTGATATAGGATGTGATAAAGTCTTTCTTTCTGCCGGTCCCGTGCCGGTCCGGGATCTCGACCAGGAGCGGCATTTTTCGTTCCAGGCGGAAGGTGTCGATGATGTCCGGGAACTCGCGCCCGAATTTTTCCGTGAGCAGTACGATGCCCACACTTTTGTCTGCCAGCACATTTTCAAGTGCCTGGTGGAGTTCTTCCCGTTCATGGACAACGACGCCGTCCACTCCGGCAAGGCGCATGCCTGTGTAGGTGTCGACATTATCACTGATCAGATACATTTTCATGTTGCGTATCCTTCCTTTTCTGCACGACGGTATGTCTGTGTCGTTCGTTCGCAGTGCCAGCTCGAATCCGCGGCGGAGCCGCTCCTTCTCGCTGACGGGCGTGCGCCCTATGGAAAATCCCGAAAATGCCAGCCCTTGCAGGCGAGCCTGCAGATGCTGTCATTTCGTGCTTTCCCGCACTGCTCACTGGTTTACAGGTTTCCTAATATCATGAAGGAGATGATCAGTCCGTAGAGGCAGACACCTTCTGCAAGTCCTACGAAAATGAGGGATTTACCAAGGATGGTGGAGTCCTCGCTCAGTGCTCCGAGCGCCGCGCTTGCTGCGCTTGCAACTGCGATACCGCCTCCGATACAGGAGAGTCCTGTTACAAGTGCGGCTGCGATGTATCCGAGTCCTTCTGCGAGACCGGAACCGGAAGCCGCCGCCTCAGCTGCCTGGACATCCGGTCCCCCCAACATCATGATGGACGCCAGTGCGAATGCGCCGAAAAAGAAAAATGCATTTACGCCGATGGTGCGTTTGTAGCGTTTCTTGTTTTTCTCGCCGATCAGATAATATCCGAACGGGATGATGATGCTTAAGATCAGGGCTGCGATAAAGATGATTTTCGTTGCTAATGTCATGGTAGAATCCTCCTACTTTTTATTCGTTTTCTTTTTTGTATATGGGTCGAATGCCCTGCCGCTTCCCTTGTAATAGCGGCTGAACAGTTCATAGTATTCCAGACGGAGTACCTGGATGCCCACGATCAGTCCTTCAAAACCGCAGACAAACAGGTTGCCGAAGATCACTCCGAGCCAGTTGGGACTGCCGCTCTCTGCTCCGGCGAGCTGCAGCACCACTTCCATGATCGCGGCATGGCTGACCGCGAACGCGCCGATACGGATGAAGGAGATCGTGTTGGAAAAGTAGCTCAGCAGGGTCTCGAACATCTCGAAGAATCCCTGGACGAGGAACATTGCCTTGCTCTCCTCCATTTTGTCAGCCCGTTTCTGGATGATCCGTGTCAGCGGTTCCTTAAACAGGATCAGGAGCAGCGGAACTCCGAACATGACGGCAAATAAGATACCGCCCGGGAGCGGGTTCCCGGTGAAGAAAAGCACCAGGACTGCGACCACTGCCGCATAGAAAACGAGTCCGGCAACTCCGTTCGCATCAAACCATGCGCCTCCCACATCTTTGCTCCGGATGGCGTTGATGATGTGGAGCACCATGGCGACCATGATCAGGAGCATTCCGAATCCCACGGCCACGATGAACACGGTGTTCAGGCGGCCCAGGAACGGGAGCGTCGTCATATGGTCGATGGGACGGATCCACAAGGCGGGTATCACGTCCTCGAATCCGAAGATACTCCCGAACAGGAAACCAAATATGGTAGAGAACACACCGGCTGAAGCGATGATCCCTGCAAGAGGCGCCTTCTTAAAGTGATAGATCAGGGCGCCGCCGATCAGGAGCAGAAGCCCCTGTCCCACATCTCCGAACATGACGCCGAAGATAAAGGAGTAGGTCAGTCCCACGAACACGGTGGGATCGATCTCATTGTGAGCCGGGAGTCCGTACATCTGGACGAACATCTCGAAAGGCTTGAACAGCTTCGGATTCTCCAGTTTGGTAGGGGGTTCCCCGAAGTAGGCGTCATGGTCGTCCTCGACCACCACGAATACTTTGTCATCGTCCTCGATCTCTTTTAAGAACTTCTCTACGTCGTCCTCTGCCATCCAGCCGCAGAGGATGTAGTAATCTTCTTTGTTATCCTCCATGCGTGCCGCAAGTTTGCGGACGTCGAAGTTGTTGGAGAGTTCTTCCAGACGGTTCCTCGCTGCTACGAGCTGAGGAGCGCGGTCGGATAACATCTCTCCGGCTTCTTTGTCCAGATCCTGGATCTCCAGGTTGATCCGGGCGATCTCACGCTCCAGTGACTGATAAGCATAGGAAGGAGTTCCCTCGAATTCGTCTTTGAGTTCGATCCGCTCGAAGTGGAGGGAGCGGAAAACTGCGTCTACCTTCTGTGCCTCAGCAGGGGAAACAAAATAAGCCCCGTACACAAAACTTTCGTCCCGTTCTCCTTCTACGAAAATGGCACCCAGGTCATCCATGAGATACTTCTGCATCTTATGGTAAAACTCAACGGCGATCCTGCCGAAGCGGTAGGTGATATAGTGGTACTGCAGGACCCTGTGGAGGTCGCAGTCCATGGGGCGGAAGGGAGCGATGATCTGCTGTTTTGCACGAAGCTCCTCGATCTTCTTTTTCAGTTTTTCTTTCTTTTCCTGAAGATTCTGGTAATCTTCATTTGCCTTTCGTACAAGTTCGAACATGTCATCCAGACCGAGCGATGTGTCCGGAGTGACATCGTCTGCGTTCGGAAGATAGCCGACGAACTCGATCGCTTTGTTCAGAACCTCGCGGTAAGGATTGATCTCTACGAACGGCCTTAAGTTGTCCACTGTCTTGAGTTCGGACAATGCGGATTCGAGCTGTATCTCATATCTTGAGAGATACAGGTCTGTTACGCGGTCAATGTCGCCCCGCGGTCCGGAGATGTTGATAAATTTCATTTTTACGATCATTGGGTTCTACCTCCAACGTATGCCAGCGTCTCGCCGGGAGTCAGACTGTATCGTATGCATTCCAGGGCGGTCGTCAGCTTTTTGAGTTCCTCTTCTTTGAGGAAGAGGTAAGAATTAACTGCCGCGATAGAATAAGGATTCCGGCGGCGGTCAAGTGTGAACAGAGAATGCAGACAGTCTGTATACATCTGTTCGATCGTCAGATTCTGCTGGAAATTATAGTGGCGCGCGTAGCTGGTACGTGATACGGCTGCCTGAAATTCCTCAAGTCCCGGCGCTTCCACCAGTTCCTTGATCAGATCTGTCGATATTTTGTAGTGGATCGGTATGAGCAGAAGATAGATATCTGCCGGCTTCATATTATAATATTTTTTCGCCCGGTAGATCCACTGCAGGTTCAGAAGGTCGATCTGGGCTCCGCAGTCCCTTTTGAAAAGGTCAAAATCATCTTTTTTCAGATTCTTTTTCTGCTCTTTCCAGATCGATGTGAAATAGTAAAGGTTCAGTGTCAGATCGTAATCATAGAGGGTCACGTTCTGAGAGTCCTTCAGCTTTTTGAGGGGCGCATAATATTCCGTCCCGTTCAGGTTCTCGATCAGTTCATCCGTGGTCCGGGAAGTGATCAGCTTCTCAATGGAGATCTGGGAGTACCGGTCGAAAAATGCCTTTTTATAATTCAGGTCAAAAGGCTGGCGGTAGTGGTTGATCACGATCCTCAGACAGTAGTTGATCAGTTCGATCTCGTAGGGTTTTATGAGCTGCCGCATAAAACGGCGCTGTTTCTGCCCGCAGAACCTGTATATTTTTGTGTAGTCGTGATAAAACGACTGGATAAGGAGCTTTTCCACATTTCCCCTATGGATCTGGTCGTCCTCCAACGGCGAGAGAGCCTCGGCATAGGCAGTGTTCCTTCGCAGATAGTCAACGATCTCGGGAACGCTTGTCATGTTCGCGATCTCTTCAAACTGTTCCGGTTTGAGCAGCTTGGATTCCATCGCGCGTATCTTGGTAGCGATCCCGCTGTAAGCAAGTAAATTTCCCATAAGCTACACCTCGGTGATGCGTTTCAAGATCTCACGGGCATATTCCGTGTGCCGTTCATCGTATTCTCTTCGGAGAGCTTCAATGGCGGCGCCGCTGGAGCCGTTCTGGCTGTCAAGGAGCCGGGAAGTATCTTCCTCGAGATCCTTTCGTATCGCATCGATGCGTTCCTGTGTCTTCTTCTCCAGTTCGGCGTCGAAGCTTTTGCGCTTTTCGTCAAATTCACTGTCCAGAACATCTTTCTGCGCATCTGCATGCTGCACGATCGCAGCGGCAGCATCTTCAATTTCCGTCAATCTGTTCACAATAGAGTCCATAAACAGCCTCCTGTTTGTTAGAAAATCATAATATCTTATATCATACACCAAATTAAAAAAAATGCAAGTTAAGATTCCGTTATAAGACGCAGAAGAGCCCGTAAAGGGCTCTTCTGGAAATATAGTGATCCGGTTGTAAGTATCAGCTTTTTTTGACCAGTTTCCGGACGATGAATGTACTCAGCAGAACGCCGCAGACTGCGAACACCGTCATCCTGCGATTCCCATGCTCTCGTGAGGCAGGAAGGAAAAGATCCCCAGTATGATGGAAGCGGCGGCGGAAACGATCGTGATTGCGGACAGTTCCAAACTGGGCGTCAATTCTCTGGTCAGAATGTGCGGTGTGGAGGAGATCTCCAGGCTGATCACAGATTCGGGCATAACGAAGCGCCAGGCAGATGACTTTAAAGCGGCCGGCGTGCCTGTTACCGTTGCAGAAGAAAGAAAGGATATGAGATACGGGATGACGTTACAGGTGACTATCTGAGGACCACGCTGACCCAGAAAGCGCAGCACGGATACAGCGAGAAGTTCCCTGAGATGAGAACTTCTTTCATGATCACCGGCGAGGGAATCGGAAAAGGAAAGATCACGGGCGTGCACCTGATCGATGTCGCGCCGACGCTTGCGGCGGTCATGGGGGCAGAAAAAGTTCCATTCTCCGGTGATCCTGACAGCGGTCATCATGGCGGTGGTCATGAGCCTGATCATAAGCGGAGGATTCAAACGTCTTGTCCAGGTGGCACAGAACGTCTCTCCGATCATGGCAGGGATCTATATCACGGCAGTCCTTCACTCTTCCGCGCAGGTGGATCACCCGGCCAGACAGGGGTTCTACGGAATCGTGGAAGTGTTCGTGGATACGCTCCTGATCTGCAGTACGACCGGATTTACGGTACTTGTGACAGGAGTGAATCAGGTACATGACAACGCGGCAACGCTGACAGCCGCGGCATTTGAGAGTGTCTTTCCGGGGATGCAGTATGTGACCTATATCAGCCTGCTGCTCTTTGCCGGCACCTCGATCATGAGCCAGTGGTATTTTGGACATATCAGCCTGACCTTCTTAAAAAAACCGAAATGGGCGAACGTGTACCGGGTGATTTTTCCTTTCCTTATTATATTAGGAAGCATGAGTACGATAAATATGGTGTGGTCGATTCAGGATGTTGCCCTGGGGCTTCTGATCATCCCGAAAATAATTGCGCTGATCTTCCTTGCTCCTGAAGTGAGAAAGATGACAAAGGAATTCCTTGATCCGAAGAACGGTTATATCGCGCCGGGACGCGGATCCGAAAAGAAGAAATAAAAGAGGAGAGATAGGATCATGAACAATGAACTGAAAAAATATATCGAAACTGTTCCGGCGGTGGCAGATTTTGTGACAGAGAAGGATAAAAGGGGTAAAAATACAGAGGATCCGGGCTGCGGTGAGGTGGTCCGGGTCCTTTTCTGCGATCAGGGAAGCGAAAAACAGCATGATGGAATAGAATGCATGGGAAAGGTAATATTTTGCGTGTCTGTCCGGCATACTGCGGCAGTATAATAAAAATGATATGGTATGAAATACCATAATTAATTTGCAGGAGGAAAAAGAAATGGGATTGCGTAAGGATCTGCTCAAAAGAGCAGGCGTTCTGGCTCTCGCACTGACTCTGACGGCATCGCCGATGGGAGTTATGGCAGAAGAAGCGCCGGAAAGTGCGGTTCCTACTGAACAGGCAGCGGGAGATGTGAATCAGGAAGAACAGCCTGTAGAGGGGACGGCGGACAGCGAAAAACAGACGGCCAATTCTACGACCGGTGAGCAGCCGGGGAAAGTGACAGGGGAAGGCCAGACGGAAGGCGAGACGGAAACAGAGGACACGTCAGACGGACAGGGAGAAGAGACGGCTGATGGTTCATCTGAAACAAAGGCAGAAGAGACGACGGAAGGTTCTACAGAGAACAGCTCGAACGTACTCGGGAAAGGGAGCCCGGAGACTGAGACGACCGAAGAAGACATTGAGGGAGAGACAGAGGCTGAAGAGCCTTCGGCAGAGAACGGTATCAGCCTGATGGCGGACGGTCAGTATGATACGGTAAAACCGGTGATCGAGAGCGTGGACATGCCGCAGAACGGGCAGACATTAAGTTATGAAGATGATCTGAAGATCTCCCTGCGGGCATATGATGCGGATAGCGAGATAGAGAGGGTGACCGTAGATCTGCAGTTTTCTGATGAAAGCGGTGATGGAAGGTCTTCGTGGGAGACGATGGAACTCACACAGAACGCTTCAGATCCGAAGCTGTATGAAGGAAGCTATTCTCTTGAAAATGTGGTCTACAGCAAGATCGAGGTCACTCAGATTAGAGTTACAGATATTTATAACAATTATGTGGACTGGGTTGTGTATGACGACCAGGGCAATCATAAATATGAAGTTTCTGTAACCCCGGCAGATATGGAAGATATTTCAGCTGAAGATATCACATTTGAGGATTCGGGAGCAACCCTGAAACAGGATGAGTACAAGAACTTCAGCTTCAGGATCACATCTGGTCTGCCGGAGACAATGCTGCAGAATGGATCTTTCATCGCAGTATTTAAGAACGGGGATTATACGGAAGAATGCTATGCGGGCCTGCTCTGGGATACAGAGGATACATACACAGGAAGCTTTTATGCGAACAGTTGGATGGAGCCGGGAACCTGGACGCTTGAAGGACTGTATTTCAAATACATGGAGAAAAATTTTGAGATCCGGACATCTGCCCTCCCGGAAGTGTCCTACATTGTTGCAGGGACAGAGGGGGATACAGAAGCTCCGGTCATCGAAAGCGTTGAGATCGACAGTCAGGGTGAGATACTGGAACCCGGAGACACTGTTAACATCACAGTGAAAGCGACAGATAACGTACAGCTTAGCAGCAACGCGACGGTCGACCTGACTGCGGCTGCTGATATCGCTGATTCATATGTATATGTATATCTGGACTACGACAGCGCATCAGGTCTGTATAAAGGTTCTTTTGAAGTGACGGAGGAGACCTATCCATGCGAGTGGTATATCTCTTATATCTCTGTATACGATGAGGCCGGAAATTATGCTGATGACAGTTCGTATTGGGAGGATATGCCGTATTATTTCCGGGTCCGTAACGGGAATACATTTGTAAATCCCACATACAGCGTGAACGTCACGTTCATGGCGCTCGACGAGAATGGACAATGGACCATGCTGGATGAGAAGTCATATGAAAATGTAGAGCGGAGGACAACGCTTGCGGAAGCGGGCGTTACAGAGCCGGAGGTTCCGGAATATCCCGGTCTTACATTCCTGGGCTGGAGCGATTATGAGGGCAATACACTGGATCTGGACCAGCAGATCGTGAGCGACAGCTATTTCTTCTTTTACGCTGTATATGACAAGGCGCCGGTAGATGTCCGATATCACTATTATGATAAGGATGGATATTCGCAGGAATATTCTGAGGTCTATCTCGTATCAAAGGATACGACGAGGAAAGAAATGATAGACAAAGCCCGCAATGGTTTTACGCCGGACAGCAGCTATCCGGGACTGACCTTTGAGGGATGGGATATCTATGGAGACGATCCGGAGGCGGCAGTGGGTGAACGTTACACGGTCTACGCAGAAGCGATGTATGATAAAGGTCTTGTAAGGTTTATGGCACATGACTGCTTTAAAAATCCAGATGAGATCTGGGAATTCCCGCCAGAGGAAGAGTTCGAAATAATATGTAAAGTCGCTGAACCCGGAGAGCCAGTGGCGGTTCCGGAGAATTACACCTGGATTTCGCTTTCCGATGAGGAAAGGGATTTAGGAAAGGCAATGACTTATGACGGGGTGAGAACAGTTTACGGATATGCAGGCGAGGGCGGTTCGACCGGACCGGCCGACCCGGATGAGCCGGCGGAAACTCCGGGCGGAGTGACCCTGCCGGAAGAGTCTGTTTCCCAGATCGTCGATATGGTGGACAAGGCGGACGAAGGCGAATCTGTCCGTATCGATATGGGAGCGGCGACTGTTGTCCCGAAAGATGTACTTGAGACAGCGAAGGGAAAAGATGTGGATATCGTACTCGATATGGGCGGCTATACCTGGACGATCAATGGGAAGGATATCCAGGCTGACAACCTGAAAGACATCAATCTTGAAGTGAAGCTGAACACCGATGCGATCCCGAGTTCTACTGTTGCAGAGCTGGCAGGGGATAACCCGGCAATGCAGCTCTCTCTGACACATAATGGAAACTTTGGGTTCCAGGCGACCCTCACATTCAATGCCGGAAAAGAATATGCAGGAAAATACGGCAATCTTTACTGGTATGACAGCGAAGGGAAAATGGTGTTTGTAGATGCAGGGCTGATCCAGCCGAATGGAGATATATCCCTCGCATTCAGCCATGCTTCGGACTATGTTCTGGTGATGAAGGCAGAAAGTGAAGATCCGAACGAGGGACAGGGTGGAGGTCCTGGAGATCAGGATACGCCTCAGACAGACGGCCAGGACAAGGTGCAAAAAGCTGAAATGAGCACAGCGGAAAAGACTACAGCAGATAAAAGTGTTAAGACGGGAGATCAGGCATCCCCGGTGATCCCGCTGATATTCTGTGTTGTATCAGCTGCGGCGATCGCAGCAGTGCTGCTGGGCAGAAAAAGAATGAGATAATTTAAGATAAGACAGGACAGAGGATCCGGACTGCTGAAAGGCGGTCCGGGTCCTTTTCTGCGATCAGGGAAGGCTGCGCTCCCGAAATCTGCTTTCGGAAAGGCTGTGTTCTGCTGTTTTGGAAATACTCTTTTGAAAATCTTATTTTCGCACGTTAAAGTATTGCAGTGAGAAAGAAAGCGTGTTATACTGTACCTGCATTTATTTTTGGAAGGAGCTGTCAACCAATGGAACAGAGAATTAATGGACACACAAGATTATATGCACTGATCGGTTCTCCGGTCGGACATTCAGGATCACCGGCAATGTATAATTACAGTTTTGCAAAGCTCGGGCTTGACTGTGCTTATCTTGCTTTTGATATACCGGTTGAGAAGACAAAGGACGCAATCGACGCGTTCCGTACTTTAAATGTGGGCGGATTTAATATCACGATGCCTGACAAGACGGAGACAGCGAGGCTGGTAGACCGGCTTTCTCCCGCGGCGGAACTGGTGGGCGCGTGCAATACTGTTGTGGTGGAAGACGATGGCACGATGACCGGACATATGACGGACGGCGTTGGTTTTGTGCGCAATTTAAAGGAACACGGTGTTGAGATCAAGGGACAGAAGATCGTGCTGCTGGGAACAGGCGGAGCGGCGACTGCCATTGCAGTACAGGCGGCTCTGGACGGCGTGGATGAGATCGCGATCTTCAACCGGAAAGACGAGTTCTACGCCAACGGGGAGAAGACCGTGGAGAAGATCAGAAACGCAGTGCCCGGGATCAAGAGCGTGTCCATAAACGATCTTGATGATATGGATACTCTGAAATCCGCTGTGGACCGGTGCGATATCCTTGTCAATGCGACCCGTGCCGGGATGAGCCCCATGGAAGATGTTATGCCGGTACCGGAGGAACTGTTACGTCCGGAACTTGCTGTTGCTGATGTGGTCTATAATCCCCGCGAGACCCTTCTGATCCGAAAGGCAAAGGAGAAAGGATGCCGTGCTGCGGTGCCCGGGATCGGGATGCTGCTCTGGCAGGGAGCTGCTGCGTTCGAACTGTTTACCGGGCAGGATATGCCGGCGCAGGAGGTAATGGAGAAATTCTTCTCATAAGGTGTAAATGTGGAAATCCTGATAACAACTCTGATCGAAAACAGCCCGGATGATCCGGGAAAATTGAAATATGAGCACGGGTTGTCTCTTTATATTGAAATGAAGGACAGCAGGGGAGAGTCGGTAAAGGCGCTTTTTGACACCGGACAGAGCGGGGATTTTATTGACAATGCCGGACGGCTGGGGAAATCACTGGATGATCTGGACTACCTGTTTATCAGCCACGGGCATTATGACCACGGGGGAGGTGTGCCGCGTCTTCTGCCCCTGCTTGGGAAAAAGACGAAGGTGGTCACCGGTGAGGAGATATTCCGGAAGAAATATAAACTGCGGGAGGGCGAATACAAATTCAACGGCATCACATTCTCGGAGAAGGACTTTTCTGACAGGAATCTGGAACTGGTCAAAGTAAGTGGAAAAGCCATGCAGATCAATGAACGGATGACGGTCTTTCACCATTTCGCGCGCAGGAATGATCTTGAGACGATGAGCCCCAAAATGGTTTATCAAAAGACGGATGAAGCCGGGGAGAAGACATATGTCCCCGATGATTTTCAGGATGAGATCGTCCTTGGGATAGAGACCGGCGCGGGGCTGGTGGTGATCGCAGGATGTTCTCACGCCGGGATCATCAATATCCTGCAGGACATCTCTGCCCAGACCGGCAGGGATATCTGCGCGGTCATAGGCGGCACCCATCTGGTGGACGGCACTCCGGAACGGATCCGGCGTACGGCGGAAGAACTGAAAAAAATGAATATTCAGAAAATGGCGGTTTCTCACTGCACTGGTGCTGCGGGGGAAGAGAAACTTAAAGAAGTATTTGGAAAGGATTTTATCCGGAACAATACTGGAAATGTGATCAAACTGTGAACGGTGCCGTGTACTTGTGAAAAAGTACACGGCACCTTTTGCGAACTTTTTCAGAATTTTGTATCAATTTGCCGATGAACATCGTCTAATATATAGAGATGCGGAAAAAGGGATAAGGATAGATCCGGGGATATAAAGTACACAGGGAGAACGGGGGAAACCATATGGAGGGGGATTCGACCTTAAGGGATATAAAGCGTGCTGTCCGGGGCAGTGTGGACGCGTATGGACGGCTGATCGAGAGAGAGAAGGATTATCTGTACCGTACTGCCTTTCTGTACTCGGGTGATGAAGACGCGGCGGTGGAGATCGTCCAGGAGACCGTGCTGAAGGGATTCCGTTCGATCCGGCAGCTTCGGGAGCCGGCGCTGTTCAGGACGTGGATGACGAGGATCCTGATCAATGTCTCCAAGGACTATTTCAGGCATGGATACCATTACGAAGAGAAACTGGAAGAAGAGACTGCATATGAAGAGCAGGGCATCACGGCGGAGGAGCGGATGGACCTTTACGAGGCGATACGAAGGCTTCCCGAAAAGTACCGCACCGTTGTGATCCTGAGTTATTTTGACGGACTGAAGCAGGAAGAGATCGCATTTGTCATGGGGATACCGAGAGGCTCGGTCTCAGCATATCTGACAAGGGCAAAACAGGAACTCAGAAAATATCTGAAGGAGGGATATCTGAATGGATAGTCGGGAAGATCGTCAGATGGACAGGATACCGGTCCCGGAGAAACTGGACGATGCGATTCGGGAAAGCATCGGGGAACTGAAGCGGGAGCAGAGAAAAAAGAGGATGACCCTGGCAGCAGGGCTGTCAGCTGCCGCCGTGATCTGTATGTCGGGATATGCTGTGGGAAGATACGGAGCGTACAGTGAAAATATCCAGCCTCAGACTGCTTCCGGGGAGCAGCAGTCCGGAGAGGCGGAGCAGTTTCTGGCAAAGAGCGGGACGGACACGGAAACCGAGGAGGAGTATACAGGGGAGTCCTATCTGCAGGAAACGGAGGGCGTCACGGTCACGGTGTCAAATGTACATCACAACGGGTACACGATGTACATGACGGTGCTTGTGCGAAACAGCGAGCCGTTTTGGACGGAGGTAGATACAGAGGAAGAGTTCGGGGAAGTTACGGTGCAGATCGATTCAGAGGGAAGATCAGAACTGGAAGGCGGAAGCAGTGATCTGACATCACCGGAACTTCTGGAAGGTCAGCTTATAGACAGCCGGACATTTACCGGGACAGTATGTATGACGCTGCCACTGCAGAAAAACAGGGAAGTTACCGGACCGTTTGCTTATGCCTGGCGACTTACTTCGATCCACATGGAAACAGCAGGGGGCGAGACACTGGAATGCAGGGGCCCCTGGGATTTTAGCCTGGCAGTGAGACAGGATGTGGAGAGGACGGAGGTAGAGGAGATCAATACGATCGCCAAAGAGGGCGTGGGGATCGGCAGGGTGATAAAGTCGCCGAAGGATATCCGCGCGGAGGTGATCGCTTCGGAAAATGCCTCGACGGATGATTATATCGTTGCGATGTGCGATGCCTCGGGCGCTCTCATGAATTCGGCAGGAGAGTATTATAAAACGGAAAACCGGGACATCAGCACCGTCTATATTTTCCTGTGCGAGAGGGAGAGATTAGAAGAACTCAGAGACTGGTACCGGTCAGGGGAAGCAAAGACCGGAGCAGAAGCGGAGACATTTGCACAGATATTGAGGGAATACGCGGTGTGCAGCACGGAACTCCATTTTCAATCCAGGTATTTATGTGTCTACCAGATGGTATAAGGGGGAGAAATTATGAAGCGGAGAAGACAGAAGATAAAGAACAGGAAAAATAATAATGCAGAACAAGCAGGGACACTGAAAAAGAAGCTGCTCATAGCCGGAGGCTCTGTCCTGGTGGTCCTGGCAGCGGCGTATCTGGGGACTGCGCTGTATTTTCACTTTCATTTTCTGCCGAACACGGAGATCAACGGAGTGGATTTCTCCGGCAGGACTGCGGCGGAACTGGACGGATACCTGAAACAGCAGATCGAGAGCTATACGCTTACCGTAACCGGCAGGGGAAATGTCACAGATACGATCCGCGCGGAGGATATCTCCCTGTCCTATAAAGGGGACGGGGAGGCGGAGAAACTGTTGAACCGGCAGAACATCTTTCTGTGGCCGGCTGCATTCCTGGGAAAGGAAGTAACCAGCGCAAAGCCGGGGGTAGAGTACGATGAAAATGCATTGGATGCGAAGATCCAGTCTCTGCAGGCGGTTGCAGGGGAACAGACAGAACCGGTATCCGCTGCCCCGGAATTCGACGGAACGAAATTTGTGCCGGGGAAGGAAGAACAGGGGACGGCAGTGAAAGCAGACGTGCTGGCTCAAAAAGTAAGGGAGAGTGTTGACTCCCTATCTGCGGCGCTTGACCTGGAGGAGGCGGGCTGTTACAAAGAGCCGAAATACACATCTGAGTCCCCGGAACTCCAAGCGGCCTGCGATGAGATGAACCGGTATTGTAAAGCGAGCGTTACATATGAGATGGAGAAGCCGGTGGTCGTGGACGCAGAGGTGATCTCGGGATGGCTGACGGTGGACGATGAGATGCAGGTCACTTTTGACAAGGAAGCGGTGAAGAAGTGGCTCTCTGAATTTGGAAAGAGATATGATACGAAGGGGAAGACACGCTCCTTTACTACGGCGGACGGCAGGAGCGCACAGGTCACCGGAGGGACTTACGGATGGGAAGTGGACGAGAAGACGGAACTGGCGGCTCTGACGGCGAGCATCGAGAAAGGGGAGACGGTCACAAAAGAACCGGCATACTGCGAGAATGCCACCGCTGCATCCCATGGGGCGCAGGACTGGGGAAGCACTTATGTTGAGGTGGACCTGACCCGGCAGTATATGTGGTATGTAAAAGACGGAAATATCATGATGGAGACAAATATTGTGACAGGCAAACCCACTCCGGATAAGGAGACGCCACAGGGAGTGTATTCCATCCTGGAAATGAAACAGGATAAAGTGCTCACCGGAGAGATTCAGGCGGACGGACTGCCGGAGTATGAGACTCCCGTAGATTACTGGATGCGGGTCACATGGACCGGTATCGGCTTTCACGACGCCACATGGCAGGAGACATTCGGCGGGGACTGGTATGTGGAACACGGATCTCACGGATGCATCAACATGTCTCTGTCTGATGCGGAACAGCTGTACGGGATGCTGGAGATGGGGACTCCGGTCGTGATGCATTACTGACAGAAAATTCTGATGCTTAATCTTGCTTTGAACGGGAATCATGGTAAAATAGAAACGTGTTTGAGCAAAAGCGTCAGAGTATTCAGGATATTCTGAAAGAGAGGAGAAAAAATGCAGACATCAACAGAACTCAGGAGTTTACTGAACAGGATCGACCACCGCGGTTATCCTGCTTATAAAGATACAAGGGGAATGTACCAGTTCCCGGGATATGTACTGTCCATCGACCATGTACAGGGGGATCCTTTCGCATCGCCATCGAAGGTGAGCGTGCACGTAAAGGGGAAGACAGCGGCGTTTCCGCAGGAGCTGTATCAGGATGCGCATCAGCGGATCGCCCTGCAGGACGAGCTGACGCGACAGTTCGGCAGGAGAGCGGAGCAGTTTGCTTTCAAGGCGAAGGGCTCGGGAAAGAGCGGGCTGATCTCGGTCAGCCGGTGCTGTCAGGAAGTGCTGGAGCGGACTGCATGTCGGATCGATCCGGCAACGGGCGACGTGGTGCTCCGGATGGAGATCGGTTTCCCGGCAAATGGCAGGACCATAAACGCCAGGGAACTGGAAAAGATCCTTTTCGATTTCGTGCCGGAGTGTGTGAAACATGCCCTGTTCTATAAAAATATGGACGCGAAGCGCCTGCGCGCCATCATCGACCTGGCGGAAGACCAGCACTATATCCGCGAGATGCTGCCCAAGATGGGACTGTGTGCTTTTGTGGCGGATGGCAGCATCCTGCCGAGAGAGTCCGGGATCTCCCCAAGACCGATGAAGGGAGGCGTGAAGTTCCGCTCGCCGGAAGAACTGAAGGTGACCATGGAACTGCCCCACAGAGGAAAGATCACGGGCATGGGGATCAAAAAAGGGATCACCCTTATCGTGGGAGGCGGATACCACGGGAAATCCACTCTTCTGAAAGCGCTGGAACTGGGCGTCTATGACCATATCGCGGGAGACGGGAGAGAGTATGTGATCACGGACGATACGGCGATGAAGATCCGTGCCGAGGACGGGAGGAGCATCCAGAAGACAGATATCTCCATGTTCATCAACGACCTTCCCAACGGCAAGGACACGGTGAGATTCTGTACCGAGGACGCCAGCGGGAGTACCTCCCAAGCAGCGAACGTGGTGGAGAGCATTGAGGCAGGCTCGTCTCTTCTGCTGATCGACGAGGATACCAGCGCGACAAACTTCATGATCCGGGACGAGCTGATGCAGAGGGTCATCCACAGGGATATGGAGCCCATCACTCCGTTTATCGAGCGGATCCGGGAACTGTACGATGAGTATGGCATCTCCACGATCATCGTGGCGGGAAGCTCAGGAGCATATTTCCACATCGCGGACACGATCATCCAGATGGACCGGTATGTGCCGAAGGACATCACTGCATATGCCAAGAAAGAAGCGGAGAGCTACCCCGTGATCACGGGTCCGGAAGAGACAGCGGAACAGCCGGACTTTAAGCGCTGCCCGAAACCCAGCCCGGCGTTCAAGGGAAATGACCGCATCAAGATGAAGACCCTTTCCAAAGAAGGCGTGATGATCAACAAAGAGACCATTGACTTAAGATATGTGGAGCAGATCACAGACAGCGAGCAGGTGACGGCGCTTGGATATTGTATGCGGTATGCTCAGAAACACATCCTGGATGGAAGAAAAGACCTGCGGCAGGTGGTGGAAGAACTGGAAAAGGCAATGGACAAAGGCACTCTCTCGGCGCTCTGTGAGAGCAGCTCCAGCATTTCCTGCATGGCGATGCCCAGGAAGCAGGAGATATTTGCCTGCTTTAACCGGTACAGAGGACTGAAGCTGAACTGAGAAAGGGTTACAGTTCACACTGTGCTCAGGAACAGGGAAATGCAGCGTCATGCTTGCATGTAAGAGGCATTTCCCTGTTCCTGAGTGCGAGTGGAACTCGTAACCGCCGCCCCTCATAAGCAGTCTTAGCACGTAGTGCGGGACTGGAGCGCGTCAGCGCGACGAGTGCGCATGCGGGCGGCGGTTAGGTGTGAACTGCGATAAAAAAGGAGATACAGAAACGATGGAATTAGTAAACGGAAGACCGGAGAATGAGGAAGGCCGCCTGGAAAAGGAGATCCGGGTGTATGACCTGCTTGATTCTCTGGGAGTAAAATATCAGCGGATCGACCACGAAGCCGCCATGACCATGGAAGCGTGTGAGGAGATTGACAGGACACTGAGCGAAGGGGAGGAAAAAGGCGTGGCGATCTGTAAGAACCTGTTCCTCTGCAACCGGCAGGAGACAGATTTTTATCTGCTCCTGATCCCGGGGGACAAGCCCTTTAAGACAAAATATCTGTCTGCCCAGATTGGCTCCTCCCGCTTGTCCTTTGCCAAGCCGGAGTATATGGAGAGATATCTGGACATCACACCGGGATCGGTGAGCATTATGGGGCTGATGAACGATCACGAGAACAAAGTGCAGCTTCTGATCGACGAGGATGTGCTGAAGGATGAATGGTTCGGATGTCACCCCTGCATCAACACATCCAGCCTGAAGATCCAGACAAAGGACCTGGTGGAAAAGATCATTCCCGCTATGGGACATGAACCGAAGATCGTGAAACTCTGACTCGGAGTCCTGTGCATATCAGGAAAATGCCGGAAGCTGTCATGATCCACTGGAGGGGCATCTGATCTGAGAGCGGACCGAAGACTGCCATGCCCAGAGGAAGGAAGCCCGAGTACATGGATCCCAGCATCCCGAAGACCCGTCCCCGGACGGAGGCGTCCGTACATTCCTGGAGGAGTGTGGTGATGGTGGTCTGGACCGCAGTCAGGGCAATCCCGTAAACCAGCATGAATACCAGGTAGAGGGGGAAGTCCGGCGTTGTCCCCATGAGGACTGTCATGGCGCCGAACAGAACCAGTCCGGCGGAAAGTGTCTTCTCCTTTCTGGAAAACCCGCCCCACGTGCCCATGAGAGCGCCGCCGGCTGTCATCCCGGCAAATCCAGCAAGTTCGGCAGCGGTCAGATAACCGTAAGAACTGCCGTAGGCGCGGCTGACCAGCAGCCCGGAGAGGAAGCCTGCCGGGACACAGAGAAAGACGAAGAGGCCGTATAGGATCAGGAGTCTGCGGACAGGGCTGTGGGAAAATGCATAGGAAAGCCCTGTTTTCAGAGCAGAAGAAAATCTCTGACTGCCTCTGCGGGAAAGCCCGGATGATCTGCGGGAAAGCCCGGATGATCTGCCGGAAAGGTTCCCGGAGGATTCTGCAGAAAGTTCCCCGGGGTGTTCTCCGGAAAGGGGGACTGCCGACAGCAGGATGATCCCGGGAATGGCTGTAAATATATCGATCAGCAGCGTCATGCGAAGTGTCCCGAAGGAGAGGACGGCTCCCGCGGCGGCAGGAGCAGCGAACTGAACGAAAGACTGAAACGCCGCATTGATGCCGTTAAAACGCTGGAGCTGACCGGCAGGAACAAGCTGCGGGAGCGCGGCGTTTACTGCCGGAGTCTGGATCCCCGCGCAGAGAGAGCGCAGTACAGACATGAGGAGAAGCCCGGAGAGAAGTGACGGCTCAGTTGAAAGGTAAGGCATGAGAACGATCATGGCAAGGGTGATAAGCGCGGTGAACAGATCGGAAGATATGATGAGCCGTTTTCGGGAAAATCGGTCCGCCCACACGCCGCCCGGGATGGAGATGAGAAACTGGGGCAGGTAGGAACAGATGGAAAATGCCGCGGTCCAGGCGCCCGAGGAAGTGGAGAGCGTCACATACCAGACCACTGCCATCTGGACCAGTGTGGAGCCGAATAAAGTAATACTCTGGCTGACGAGGAAGAGAACGGCATTCCTTCGCCAGCCCTTTTTATGTTCTGCGTTCAATTTGTTTAATACACTCAATATGTTCAATAGGATCCCTCCGATCTTCGGCGCTCCCGGAGGTTTCTGTATCCGCTCCTGCGGAAGCGCGCGATATGGGGAGGACAAAACGCTGCGTGGGGTAGCCGAATTCGATCAGCAGCTCCCGCTCTTCAAACCCCAGCCGTTTGAGCTCCGCCCGGTACCCCGTGTCCGCCCGGTCACCCTCGCGGAACGTGGTGATGCTGAGCTCGAAACAGGCTTTGGATCCCGCCCCTGCCTGCATGAAAAAGCGTTCGGGCTGTCGGGAAAACCATTCAAGAAAGAGCCGGGGGATCCCTCTGCGGCGGTACTGGGGATGGACGCACAGGAAATCAATGTGGACGGAAATGCGGTCGGGATCAGGGCTGCCGTGATAAAGAGAAAATGCCACGGCACCGACAGCGGTCTCCCCGTCTTTCAGGATCAGCGCCTCTTTCTGCGAGATGCGCGTTTCCAGATCCCGCCTGTAGCTGCTCTCGACCAGATGAGGAAATCCATCCACCGTCATGCGGACAAGCTCCATCCATGCCGGGATATCCGTGCGCCCGGCGATGCGGATGTCATCTGCAGTGAAGTCCCTGCCGCTCAGGTCAGTGCGCAGTGTAAACTTCATCAGGAGAGGATAGAATTCTCCTTCTTTCCGGAATCTCGCCGGAGTCATCTTATACATTTCCCGGAAAGCGGAAGTGAAGGACTGCCGGCTCTCATACCCGCAGAGCAGGGCGATATCCAGGACAGGCATCTCCGAGTAAAGGAGGAGCCTGGCGGCATGGGTGGGCTGACGGCGGAGGATGTAATCGTGGGGAGTCATCCCGGCGGCTGCCGTGAACATGCGGTGAAGGTGGTACCTGGAGTAATCCGCGGCGCGGGCAAGGGTGTCAAGGTCCAGCCTGCGGTCCAGATGCGTCTCGATATAGTCGATGACTGCTGAAATATGTGCGATATCCCGGTTTCCCATAAGTTGTCCTCCTGTTGTTTTGCTGCACCATTGAGTGTACCATGACAGCGTGCGGAAGGTTTCATGATTCTTGCGGTCTTTCTGCAAAATATTATAAGGGGATAAAAAACACGATTGAGCCTCTCTATAAAGATGTGATAGAATGAAAGAAGGAACAATCGTGTTACAGGGTGGCTTGCCTCGATTCTACATAGAATGGGGGTGATGCTGATGGACAAGAAACCGTTTGATTTTAAAGACCTAATGGCTTTTGGCATGTTCATTCTGGCATTACTGACATTCGTATTTTCGAATCTGAAGTAATGGCTTAAGCATAGAAAAACCACCCTCTAAAACTTTGACCGGTTTCAGGGTGGTAATTCTATTACAACTCATTGAGGTCAACCCCTTGTGGGCGGTTGTTCCTTTTCTGTTTTCACTATAGCATATTGGAATGCGACATTCAAGGTGAAAAGTAACGTTTTGTATAATGACAGTAAAATAAGTTTCAGGAGAGAGAATGATGAGCAGAATACTGATCATAGAAGATGATATGGATCTCCGGGAGGGGCTTGCCTATTTCCTGGAAAAAGACGGATATGAAGTACTGACCGCAGGGACGAAAAGAGCGGGGATGGAGATCATACGCAAAGCACTGTGCGACCTTATCCTGCTTGACTGCAACCTGCCGGACGGCAGCGGGTTCGACCTCTGCACAGAGGCGAAGGAGTACGGGGATGTCCCGATCCTGATGCTGACGGCGCGGGACACAGAGATGGATGAGGTAAAAGCACTGGAGATGGGCGTTGCGGATTACATGTCCAAGCCATTTTCCATCGCAGTGCTAAAAGCACGGATCAAAAAGATCCTTCAGGGAAGAAAGCCGGAAAACCGTCTTGTCTCAGGCGGGATCACTCTGGAGAAGGACGCCTGCAAAGTGTATAAAAACGGAGAGGAGATCCGGTGCAGTAAAGTGGAATACCAGCTCCTTATGTATTTTATGGAGAACCGGGGGAGAGTGCTCTCCAAAGAACAGATCCTGGCACATGTGTGGGACAGTCAGGGGAAATTTGTGGATGAGAATACCCTGTCTGTGAATATCCGCAGGCTGAGGGGGAAGATCGAGGACGATCCGAAACATCCGGCTCTGATCCGGACGGTCCACGGGATCGGCTATGTCTGGAGAAAAGAGGAGGAATGACAGAGGAATGGAGAAGCTGTATCATTCACTGGAAGAACTGGTGAAGGAAATGTTCGGAGAAGGGACCCGTATCGTGGGGACGGACCGTGTGCACGGCGGAGATATCAACGATGCTTACAGGGTGAACCTTTCTTCCGGCGATCCTGTTTTTGTGAAAACGAATACGAGAAAAAATCTGAGATTCTTTCTGACAGAAGCAAGAGGACTGCGCGCGCTGGGAGCGTCCGGGAAAATAGGAGTTCCTAAGATCCTGGGGATCGGGACGGACGAAGCCAGGGGAGTTTCCTTCCTGGCGCTGGAATATATAGAAAGTGCTCCACGCATTGAGTCGTACTGGGAAACCTTCGGGCACGAACTTGCCGGAATGCACCGGGCGGAATGTCTGTCCTTTGTGGCTGATGCGGATGAGCGGGAAAAGCAGGGAATGCGGTATGGGTTTTGGGAAGATAATTTTATCGGCGCCAGTCCCCAGAAGAATCAGCCCAAAGAGAAGTGGACGGACTTTTACAGGGACTGCCGTCTTCTGCCGCAGATCACCATGGCAGAGGGATATCTGGGCACAGATCTCAGGAAAAAGGCGGACCGGATTCTGGAGCGTCTGGACTCTTATCTGAGGGAGCCGGAGTTCCCGTCTCTCCTCCACGGCGACCTGTGGAGCGGAAATATGCTGTGCGGACCGGACGGCAGGGCATGGATCATCGATCCGGCAGCGTATGTGGGGGACTTTGAGGCGGACCTGGCTATGACACAGCTTTTTGGAAGTCTTCCATCGAGATTCTATGCGGCGTACAGTGAGGCCAATCCGATCGACAGGGAAGGATATGCGGAGAGGAAGAAACTGTATGACCTGTATCATCTACTGAACCATCTGAACTTGTTCGGAAGATCATACCTGGGCAGCGTTGCAGCGATCTTGAATATATATGCCTGAGATTGGGAGACAGATCAATTTTCCCGGGAACAGAAGTATAAGCAAATATGTCTGAGGCCGGGGAGACGAAGATGTATTCAGGAGTCAGACGGACAGAAAAGAGGATGAAAGGATGATAAATGAAATGAAGGAGGAAGCAGAACGATGAAGATAACGGAAGCCCTCTTTATAGCCACGCTTGTCGCAGCGGCGGTCCTTGCTCTGGGATGTGTTTACGGATGGTACAGAAACCGTAAGATGTACCGGACCATAGACAGGTTGCTGGATGAGATCCTGGACGGAGAGCCGGTTTCCCAGTCCGATATCCGGGAGGGGGAGATCTCGGCGCTCGTAGCCAAGGCGAAGCGGATCCAGGAGAAAGTGGACAGCGGGATCATCCGCGCCGAGGAGGAGAAGGAGCAGGTCAAGAGCCTGATCTCTAATATGTCCCATCAGCTCAAAACACCACTTGCCGGACTGATGATGTACCGGGAGATGCTGGAGGATGAGGGACTGGATGTGGAGACCAGGAGACGGTTTCTGGAGAAGATGAAGGGCCAGTCTGAGAAGATCGACTGGATCCTGCAGTCCCTGTTTAAGATGGTGAACCTGGAACAGGGCGCCGTGGTATTTGAGGCGGAGGCACTGCCTGTCCGGGATACCATACTGGACGCGGTGACAGCATCACTGGACAAGGCGAACCGGCGGGAGATCGAGATTCTGACAGAGCCGTTTGAGGACTGTATCCTCTGGCACAACCGGAAATGGACTGCCGAGGTGCTGGTCAACCTTCTGGAAAACGCAGTGAAATATACAGAGCCCGGAGGCAGGATCACGATCTCGGTCAGACCGATGGAGATGTATACGGAGATCGCAGTCAGCGATACTGGAAGAGGAATCCGGCAGGAGGAACTGACGGAGATCTTCAAAAGGTTTTATCGGAGCAGGGATGTGGAGAACATCGAGGGGTCCGGGATCGGGCTGTACCTGTCCCGGCTGATCCTGGAACATGAGAAGGGGTATATAACGGCGGAGTCGGTACCGGGGGAGGGAAGCACGTTTTCTGTTTTCTTACAAAACTGTCAGAATTCCGTATAAAAACTGTCAGAGCAGTGACAGATTTACCTGATATTCTTTTCATAGATCAAGAACACGGCTTTGCGGCAGGGCGCACAGGAAGACAGATCTGCATTTGGTCGGGTGTATCCGGGCGGAGTCATCCGGGCAGAGGTGGAAGGAAAGGCGTTTTGGCCGGGCCGTGCGGGAGAAAGGGGATATACAGATGGAAATACTGCAGGTAAAACAGATCCACAAGATCTATGGAGAGAAGGAAAATAAAGTTTGTGCGCTGAGAGATGTATCGTTTTCTGTGGAACAGGGAGAATTTATCGCGATCGTCGGGACGTCCGGTTCGGGAAAGAGCACACTCCTGAACCTGATCGGCGGGCTGGATACGCCCACTCAGGGAAAGATCATCATCAGGGGGCATGATATCGCCTCATTGAAGCGGAAGGAGCTGACGATATTCCGGCGCAGGAATATCGGGTTTGTGTTCCAGGATTACAGTCTGATGCCGGTGCTGAACGTCTATGACAATGTGGCGCTGCCTGTCACATTTGACAGGGGGAAACATGTGGACCACGGCTATATCCGGGAACTGCTCCATGAGCTGGGACTCTGGGAAAAGCGGAAGCGGTATCCCAACGAACTGTCCGGAGGGCAGCAGCAGAGAGTGGCGCTGGCGCGTGCCCTTGCCAATAAGCCGGCGCTGATCCTGGCGGATGAGCCTACCGGCAACCTGGACTCCGGGACCACGGTGGAAGTCATGGGGCTGTTAAAGGAGAGCAGCAGGAAATATAACCAGACGATCCTGATGGTGACTCACAATGAAGCGCTGGCTCAGGCCTGCGACCGGATCATCCGGATCGAGGACGGAAGGCTGTACGACAGAAAGGAACAGCCGAAACAGGCAGGCACGGCAGGAATGTCCGGCACCGCTGGGAAGGGCGGTGACCGGTCATGAGAAATGCGCTGAGACTTGCATTCGCTTATTTGAGACATTACAGGAAACAGACGGCGGCGCTTTTTGTCGGGATCATGCTCTCGGCGGCGCTGCTGACAGGAGTGGGATCCCTCTTTTTCAGCGGGAAGGAAGCCGCGAAGGAGAACGCCCGGACGGAATACGGAGACTGGCATTATGAGATGCGCTGTGACCTTCCATGGTTTGAGGACTTTGAGGCGGACGTCTCAGGCGCTGAAGGCAGATCCGGCGGGGAAAGCCCGGCGGACGGTACGAAAGCCGGCTCGGGGCAGGGTGCCGGTACGGACGACGTGCTTTTGAGAGGGGACGGCTTCCGTGTGGAGAGCTATGGTGTGGAGACAGTGCGAAAAGCCATCTCCGAGCCTTTTAACATCCAGTACGTATATGGCGACACGGGCTATATTGAGATGATGGGAAGAGAACTCCTGGAAGGGAAACTGCCGGAAAAGACGGATGAGATCGCTGCGGACCGTCAGACTCTGAGAAATCTGGGCGTTCCGGAGGAACTGGGGAGCCAGGTGGAACTGGACGGGGAGACATTTACCCTTTCAGGGATCGTCGCTGAGATGCCGGAGAAACTGGGGGAACTGCTCGGGGACTATATGCAGGTCTTTGTCAGCCCGGAGCTTGATTACGGGATGAACGGAAGATTTCTCTACCTGCGTTTCGATGAGTCAGAGCCGGTGCTCGGGCAGATCAAGGCGTTCTCGGAGCGCTACGGCATCGATGGAAGTACCGTCGCGCGGAACAACGGGATCGCCGGATATGTGGGTGCGGAGGAAGCAAAACTGTCTGCGGAGGAGATCCGTACTGCATTTACTGACCCAACCCTTGGGATTCCCTGGATCTGGGGGATGCTCAATGAGAACGAGGCGCTCACGGAAGGCGCGGTCCTGCTGGCTCTTGCCGTGTTCTCAGCCTTTATCATCTACAGCATTTTCCAGGTGTCCGTGCTCCGGCGGCTGTCCCAGTACAGTGTCATGCAGACCCTGGGGATGACGGACGGAGCGGCGTTCGGGATGCTGATGCTGGAGATGCTGCTGATCTTTGCCGGAGGCTATGCGGCCGGCGCAGTTCTGGGAAACGGTGTGGCGGCGCTGATCTACCGGAAGGCAGGGCGGATCTTTATCACGAGGAACGGGGGACAGGGGGGCGCAGTGCGTCACACGGGCGTCTCCACAGAAGAGACAGCGGCAGAACTGTCTGTCTCAACACTGCCGGATGCGGGAGCCTTTCACGTGGATGTTAAGATCATCTGGCTGGGGGCGGTCTTCCTGATCCTGGTGCTCGCCCTGATCAGCCTTGTCCTTGTCCGTAAGATGAGGAAGCTGACGCTTCGCCAGATGATCGTGAAGGACACAGCCGGAGGAAAAAGAAACCGGAAGATCTACAGCATAAAGCACGAGAACCTGACCGGCATCCTTGCGAAGAAATTCATGTTTTCCAGAAAAGGCACCTTTATCGGAATCCTGCTGTCCCTGTCTGTCGGAAGCGTGATCTTCCTCGGGGCGGCATACGTGACGGAAAATACCAGGATCAACAATGAACTGACCTTTGCGGCGGACGACGGGCTGGGTTCGGACATCCAGGTCTACGAGGAGTCAGACAGCCTGAAGGATACGATCCCGGAGAAAACGGCAGAAGAACTGAAAGGGATCTCCGGGCTGGAGAGTGTGCTGCCGGTGAGGTATATGCTGGGGGAGATCCCTCTGGATGACGGGATGCTGAGAAGTGGTTCTTTTTTCGCGGAGACTGCGGGGGAGGAAGGTTTTGAGCCGGACCCGGTGATCATGGAAAAGTACAATGGACAGATCGTCCAGACCGGGGAGGACGACTACAGGCTGAAGGTGAACATCTACGGATATGATGACGAGATGCTGGAAAGCCTGAACGATTATGTGCTGGAAGGAAGCATCGATCCGGATCAGATGAGGGAAGAGAATACGGTCCTCTTCAAGACATTGATGGACGGACAGGGAAATTACGACGTGATCGGCATCGGCGCAGGAGATACAGTACGGCTCCGCACTCCGGAGGATCCGGAAGCTGACGGGGAAGCGCTGAAGTTTCTGGGACAGGAGGAAGAGTACAGGGATACAGAACTGAAGATCGGAGCGCTGATCAGCCGTCCTCTTGCGAAAGTGGATACCTATATCGGGGATGACGGGCTCTCCAATGTGGATATCATCATGACCAATGAGCAGATGGAGAAAAACTTCGGCGTCACCGGATATCAGACCATCAGCATCTCTCTGCCGGAGGGAACGGACGCAGAAGATGCGGCGAAGGCGGCAGATGAGATCCGGGGAGTTGTCTCCGGGGTCAGCCGGTGCGTGGTGAAAGACTACACGGCGCAGATCGAGGCGCAGAACCTGTATCTGGACCAGCAGATCATGTTTTTCTATGGCATCGCGCTGGTACTCCTCATGATCAGCCTTCTCCACATCATGAACAGCATGCAGTACCTGGTGGCGGAGCGCAGATATGAGTTCTCCATCCTGCGTGCCATGGGGATCACAGATGAGGGATTCCTGAAGATGCTGATGAAAGAAGGGATACGGTACGGGATCTATTCCAGTATCGTGATGCTGGCGGTATACTGGATCGTGCAGAAAGTGCTGTATTATTTTATGGTGCATGTGTATCTCTACCTTCATCCACAGGGGATGATCTCCGCAGGATATCTGATCTTCATGGTGGTGCTGAACATAGTGCTGTGTACCGGAGCGATGGTGGTGTCAGGGAGACGGCAGCCGGCGGAGGCGAAGCCGCAGAGATAAAATGAGTCTGAGCGTGCCGCTGCAGACAGCAGCCTAAATAGCGTCACAGCTGCGGGAATCAGTTTAAACTTAATGCGTGTTGTTAAAATCTTCAAAATCGTCTATACTTCTGAGTAGAGTATAGACGATTTTTTGATTGGGAGTGGACGGAATGCTGAATATATTTTATGGTGATATGCCACAGGCGATTTATAATACCGCGGTATATTTTAAAAATGTATATGAAGAAGAATGGATCACGCAGCCTCTGGTAAAAGAGATGATCCTGGATGTCGATAAATCGGTCGTGCTGGATGGCGGTGTGATCGACAGCCCGGTTATGGGAAAGATACCGCCGGTCAGTCTTTCGGGTGGAGTGAAAACATTGATCTTGATATCGGATGTTATTAAAGATTCGGAAGTAAAAGAGATACTGAACGATCCTTCGGATCATATTGAGAGCAGCCAATATATGAGTTGGGAACGTTACTTTACAGAACTGCTTACCAGCAAAACAGAAGGAACATATCTGAAATATTCAAAACGTATGTTGAATCAGGCTTATTTGCAGGAAAATATAAGGAAAAATAGGAAATTTTATCTGCGTAAGAGAAACGGGCATGGCATCCGTGTCATATGGGCAAGATAGTGTTATAATAAAGGTGGGGGACAGCTTTGAAGGCTGTCCCCTGTCTTTATCAGAAAGCATGGGACCTGTGAAATGATCTGATGCGAAAAGCTTTGATGACATAAAGGATGTGGGAACATGAGAAAGAGCAGTTGGAAAATGATCGCGGTGATCCTGGCAGTCCTTCTTCTCGTAGCAGGGACAGCGGGGTATGTCGCGGGCAGGGTGCCGTCCGGAGGAAGCGGCATGTCCGGGGAAGCGGATAAAGGCATAACGGAACAGGCAGCTGGCGAGGGTCAGGAGACCGGAGAGGACCGGACAGCGGATGAGCCGGAGACCGGGGCAGAACAGACAGCGGACGGCGCCGGGAACAGGATCGCGACCAGCGGCGGAGCGCAGAGCGGCAGTGATGAGGATCCGGTCCAGGCGTTCCATGTAACTGTGCTCGGCGACAGCATCGCAAAAGGATATTCCGGGGATAAAACGGTTGAGATCGAATGCTACGGAAGCCTTGCTGCTCAGAAGATATCAGGCGAAGCGGGAATACCGTACAGCTATCAGAATTTTGCAAAGAACGGACTGGATTCCTCCGGGATGAATGAGAAGATCCTGCCTCAGAGAGAGGTGCAGGAGAGTATCGCGTCAGCGGACGTCATTTTTATCACGCTGGGATCCAATGACCTGCTCAATGAGTGTAAGCGCGTGGTGCAGGAGATCCTGGATACGGATACAAAGTTCAAGAGCGCGGACGACGCGCTGGCTGTGCTGGAGGATGCGGTGAAGGAGAACCCGTTCCTGATCCTGAAGATCATAAACGCTCTGAGCAACTGGGATTATCTGTCTTTTGAGGAACAGTGGACCGCTATGATGGATACAGTCTGTTCTCTGAAAAAAGAAGATGCCAGGATCATTGTTACAAACATCTATGATCCGGTGGCTGATCTGAAACTCCCGTCCACCATGAACCAGGTCGTGGAGGACATCATCGGAAATATGAACTCGTTTATTGACGACCATGCCGCTGAGTACGGATATGCTGTGGCGGACCTGTTCGACTCAGAGATATCGGAACATGTCCAGTCAGACGGCCTGCACCCGGACCAGTACGGACAGCAGCTCATTGCAGACATTGTCTGTGACCAGTACAAAACTCTGTCACAGGAATAACACAAAACTTTCACACAATTCTGATACCCTTTTAACCATGCATGAAGCCCTTTTTGCCGTTTTGACAGAAATGAGAAAAAAGGGCTCAGCTACTATTCTATGTTGGGAGGGTAAAGACCTTGATCGAAGTAAGGAATTTGGTGAAGAAATATGGAAACCATTTAGCCGTAGACCATCTGGACTTCACGATCGAAGACGGAAGGATCTATGGCTTTTTGGGTCCTAACGGGGCGGGAAAGTCCACGACCATGAACATCATGACCGGATATCTGGGCGCCACAGAAGGAGAAGTTCTCATCAACGGGCATGACATCTTGAAAGAGCCGGAGGAGGCAAAGAAACATATCGGTTATCTCCCCGAACTGCCGCCTCTTTATATGGATATGACCGTGCGGGAATATCTGGAATTTGCGGCAGAATTGAAAAAGATCCCGAAGAAAAAACGTGAGGATTCTGTCACGGAAGTTGAGAAACTTGTGAAGATAAAAGACGTGGAGACCCGTCTGATCAAGAACCTGTCGAAAGGATATCGCCAGAGAGTCGGGCTGGCGCAGGCTGTGCTGGGATTTCCGGAGATCATCATACTGGATGAGCCTACTGTGGGACTGGACCCGAAGCAGATCATCGAGATCAGGGAACTGATCCGTCAGCTCGCGAAGCGGCATACCGTGATCCTGAGCTCCCACATCCTGGCGGAGGTGCGGGAAGTGTGCGACCATATCCTGATCATCTCAAGAGGAAAGCTGGTGGCCAGCGATACGCCGGAGAATCTGGAGAAGATGCTGGGAGATGCGGATACTGTGGAGATTGAGACGAAAGCATCCAGGGCACAGATACGGGAAATGCTCAAAAATATCCCGGGTATCGAGCAGATCACATGTGAAAACGGGAAGGCTGGCGTGACCTGTGCCAAGATCAGACAGCGGCGGGGCGAGGATGTCCGGGAACGGATCTTCAGAGCGTTTGCTGAGAATAATCTTACTCTTCTGACGCTGAGGACTGCTCATGTCAGTCTTGAAGATGTATTTATGGAGCTGACTCAGAGGGATACGGTGCCCGATGCATTTACAAAGAAGAAAAATGAGGCGCTCCGTACAGGAGATGCAGATATAGAACCTTCCGAAACAGAATGGGCCGGAACAGAAAGAGAGGGGGATGAGAAGAATGCTGGCGATCTATAAAAGAGAACTGAGATCTTATTTTCAGTCCATGGTCGGATGCGTGTTCATCGCATTTCTCATGGTGTTTACAGGGATTTATTTTGTGGCGTATAACCTGACTGCAGGGTATCCGTACTTTTCGTACACTCTGTCAGGCTCCCTCATCGTGTTCATCGTCGGGATCCCGCTGATCACGATGCGAAGTTTCTCAGAGGAGAGGAAGAACAGGACAGACCAGCTGCTTTTGACGGCGCCGGTCAGCCTGGGGAAGGTCGTGATGGGAAAATATCTCGCGATGGCCACTGTGATCGCGATCCCGAATGTGATCTTCTGCATCTATCCTCTGATCATCAAGTCACAGGGGACGGCGTATCTGACAGTAGATTACATTTCTATCTTTGCTTTTTTCCTGCTGGGATGCGTTTATGCAGCGATCGGAATGTTCATGTCCTCTCTGACTGAGAGCCAGATCATCGCATTTATCAGTACCTTCGGGATCCTTCTCGTTCTGTACCTGTGGGACGGGATCCTTTCTATGCTGCCAAGTTCTGCTGTCAGCGGGCTGGCAGGGGTTCTGATCATCCTGTCGGCAGTCGTGTTCTATATCTGGCATATGACCGGGAACTATATCATAGCAGGTGCCATCGAGATCATCGGGATCGTGGCAGGGGTTGTTGTATACATCGTGGATTCCGGCCTGTATGAGAATCTGCTCACAAACCTCCTGGGGAAACTTGCGCTTGCAAATGTATTTACGGACATCACATCGAACAGCATCGTCGATGTGACCGGTATTGTATTTTATCTGTCGATCATCGTTGTGTTCGTATTCCTGACGGTGCAGTCGATCCAGAAGAGACGTTGGAGTTAAGGGGGTGCGGATCATGGAAAAAGTAAAAAAGATGACAGGAAAATTAGGAAATATGTTCCGCACGTCAGGAACAAGAAACGGTTCGTACAGCGTGGGGCTGACAGTGATCGTTATCGCGATCGTTATCGTGCTGAACCTTGTAGTGGGACAGCTGCCGGAGTCGGTACGGAATATCGATGTCAGCAGTACAAAGATCTATGAGATCTCGGATACAACGACAGAACTTCTGGACAGCCTGGAAGATGATATCGACATGACTGTGCTCGCGGTGCAGGATGAGACCGACGACAGGATCACCACATTCCTGAGTAGATACGGGGCGCTTTCGGATCATATCAATATTGAGTGGGTGGACCCGGTCCTGCATCCGTCGGCGCTGACGGAGTATGATGCGTCTGAAAATACGATCGTCGTTTCCTGCGAGGCGACAGGAAAATCAACGACGGTATCTTTTGACGACATCCTCGTGCCGGATATGTATTCCTATTACTATTACGGAAGCACCTCATATACGGAATTCAACGGCGAGGGATCGCTCACCAGTGCGGTCAACTACGTGACCAGTGACGTGCAGAAAATGATCTACCAGACGACAGGACACGGGGAGGGAACCCTCTCAACCACTGTCACGGATCTGATGGACCAGAACAATTACAGTCTTTCTGAACTGAACCTTTTGATGACCACATCCATCCCGGAGGACTGCGACCTTCTCCTTATGTATGCTCCGACGACAGACCTGTCCGACTCTGAGACGGAGATGCTTAAAAACTATCTGGCAGAAGGAGGAAAGGTCATGATCCTTCTGGGAGACACCAACGCGACGGATCTTACTAACCTGGAGAGTATTCTCGAAGAATACGGGATCCAGGCGGCGGACGGATACATTGCAGATCCCCAGAGATGCTATCAGGGAAATTACTACTACATCTTCCCGGAACTTTCTCTTTCCGGAGATATGGCAGACGGAATCTCGTCTGAGATGGTGCTCCTGACCAATACCCATGGGATGACCCTGACTGACCCGGCGAGGGATACGATCACCACCACCGGGTTCATGAGCTCATCAGACGGCGCATATGCTGTGACAGAGACGGATCAGGAACAGGGAAGCTTTACGCTGGGGGCAGTGGCAGAAGAGACTATAAGCACAGACTCCGGCGAGGAGAGTGCAGACAGTTCGGATGAAAGTTCAGAGGATGCAGCAGACGGTTCAGAGGACAGTTCAGAGGATACGACAGACACTTCAGAAGATACATCTTCTGACACAGAGGAAGTGACCAGCCGGCTGACAGTCATCTCGGCGGGAAGCCTGATCGATTCCCAGATCACAGACTCCTTCTCGCAGCTTGAGAACACGACAGTGTTCATGAACGCGGTGACGGCGAACTTCGACGGCGTACAGAACATCTCCATTGAACCGAAGAGCCTTCAGGTCGAGTACAATACAGTCCAGTACGCAGGGCTTCTGAGCCTGCTCGTCGTCTTCGGGATCCCGGCGGTCGTGCTGGTGGGAGGATTCGTTATCTGGTTCCGGAGAAGGAAAGCATAAGGAGGTGCCGCGGTGAAAAAGAAAAGATCGATCTTCCTCCTCCTGGGAGTCCTTGCCCTGCTCCTGATCATATATTTTGCGCTGCAGGCGTGGAACACCAGGAAGGAGGAAAAGTCGGAAGAAGAGTCAAATGTACAGGTCACGGATATCGACCCGGCTGACATCACGGCGCTGCGTTTCGACGTCGGGAACGGCGAGATGGAGTTTGAAAAGGAAGACGGCGCCTGGTATTATACGCCAGACCGGGATTTCCCGCTGGCACAGAGTTATCCGGAAGATATGACGGAGGCGCTGGGGAAGATCACGGCGGACAGAGAACTCACTGACGGGGATGAACTGGCGGATTACGGGCTGGAAGAACCGGTTTATACGGTTGAAGTGACTTCAAGTGACGGCAAAGTGACAAACATTTATTTCGGAAATACGACGGGAGACTACTATTATGTCACCGTCAATGATACGGGAGTGGTCTACACCGTCTCCACTACAGTGATCGAGGACCTGAACTATACGCTGGATGATATGGCTCAGCTGGATGATTATCCGAGCATAGGCAGCGGAAACCTGGTCCGGGAAGTCATAACCCGGAACGGCGAGACCACAACCTATGATTCGGAGAACGAAGATCAGGAAGAGGATATCGCTGCAGTCGCAGGAGGGCTCGGTGCGGTAACGCTTTCCGAAGCGGCAGACTATTCCGTGGCGGACGAAGACCTTGCAGGATTCGGGCTTGACGAAGACACCCGGATCACTGTGGAAGCGACGTATACTCAGGACGACGAAGAAAAAGTCCTGACGCTGTATATCGGAAACGAGGACGGTGATGGAAACAGATATGTCATGATGAACGATTCCAGGATCGTGTACCTGATCTCCACGGAAGTGTGCGATAATATACTGAATGTGGAATAACAGTTCAGCCATGCGCCAGGATAAAAGCGGGAAGGCACGTAAGCGGGCTTACAAGGGGCTGCCCGCTTTTATCCCGGCATAGGGCGGACGCCCTCAGCGAGAAGGAGCTGCAAAGCAGCGGATTCGAGCTGCATGGCTGAAATGCAAATGCGGGCTTTGTAACAGTTCAGCCTGCTCCTTACCTTATGGCTGAACTGTTTGATTAAAATTTATAAGAATTTAATTGACAACGTCCTGGAAACAGAGGAAAATAAAATCCGTATCATTAATTATGTGCAGGATCTTTTCTAAAGTGAGGAGAAATGCACCGGTTAGTCAGAAATATAAAGGATGGATGAAAATGAAAGAAAGAATCATGCGGTTTATGCAGGGACGGTATGGTGTAGATACGTTCTGCAGGTTTCTGCTCGTTGCCGGGCTGATCGTCGTGTTCCTGTCAGCATTTTTGGGAAGCAGCGTAGTGGGGATGATCTTCTACCTGCTCGGATGGGTAATGATCATTTACTGCTATTTCAGGATGTTCTCACGGAACGTGTCAAAACGTTATGCGGAGAATCAGGCATTTCTTGCGAAGACATATAAGATCCGCAGTTTCTTCCAGAAACAGAAGAATATCTGGAACCAGAGAAGAGTATATCATATCTATACATGTCCGAACTGCAGGCAGAAGATCCGTATCCCGAGAGGAAAGGGAAAGATCGAGATCCGCTGCCCGAAATGTGGGACTACATTTATTAAGAAGAGCTGATACATCGATATGTGCAGTGGAATAGTGTTTCAGACAAGGGAGATTAAACAGAAAAAATGTCAGATCCATACAGTATATTAGGTGTAGACCGAAATGCGGCGGATGAGGAGATCAAAAAGGCATACCGTGCGCTCAGCAGAAAATACCATCCGGACGCCAACATCAACAATCCACATAAAGACGAGGCGGAAGCAAAATTTAAAGAAGTCCAGAGAGCTTACCAGCAGATCATGGACGAGAGAGAGCGGGGATATTCCTCTGACTCATCCTATGGAAACGCCGGGAGCGGATACGGAGAGTACGGTCCGTTTGGCGGATTCGGCGGATTTGGTGGCCCGTTCGGCGGCTATGGGTCTGCCGGTTACGGACAGAGCAGCCAGAACCGGCAGGAGAGTGAGGAGGACGCTCATCTACGTGCTGCGGCAAACTACATACGAAGCGGTCATTATTCTGAGGCGCTGAACGTGCTGAACGGGATAAAGGAGCGGAGCGCTCTCTGGTATTTCTACAGTGCTTCGGCAAATTCCGGGATGGGAAACAATGTGACCGCACTGGAACATGCGAAAGAGGCGGTCAGGCTGGACCCGGAGAACATGCAGTATCAGATGCTCCTACAGAGGCTACAGAATGGCGGTACGTGGTATCAGCAGAGGCAGACTATGTACGGATATCCCGGTTCTTTTGACAGCAGCTGCTGTGTGAAACTCTGTGTGGCAAATCTTCTCTGCAACCTTTGCTGCGGCGGGAGCGGGCTATGCTGCGGCGGCTACGGAGGAGGATACGGCGGCGGTTATGGCGGATACGTCTGATGCCGGTGGCTGCGTTTACAGAGATAAGAGAAATGTTTTGATAAAAGGCTTACAGAGCGAAAGACAAAGTCCGGAGCAAAGTAAAAAGAAAAACAGGGCTGGCGCTGATGCGCAGCCCTGTTTTGTGGTTCAGATAAATTCTTTTGACATCCTGGATCATCTTCCCTTCGGGGAAAGGTCCTGTCACTTCAGGTCCCCGTTTTTTTGATGGAAACGGACAGTCCCGATCCCGAGAGCGCCCGGACCGGTATGGGTGCCGATGCTCATGGTGAGGGGCAGGTAAAAAAGATCAATATCAGGAAAGTTCTCCTTCATTTCTTCTTTGAAGTGTTCCAGTTTTTCCGGATCCATCAGTGTATTGGCGATTCCGACTTTCAGGCGTCCCTGCTCTTTCAGGTGGGGGAACCTGGAGTCAATGTCTTTTTTTACTGCATCCAGCATGAGCTTGAAGGCTCCCTTCATTCCCCGTGTCTTTGCAAAGGAATCCAGCTTGTTTCCCTGGATCGTGAGCACGGGTTTCAGCTTCAGGACGGTGCCGATCGCTGCGGCAGCGGGGGTGATGCGCCCGCCCTTTTTGAGATATTCCAGGGTGTCTACTGCGATATAGATACTCGCGTCCATGGCTTCTTTTTCCAGGATCGTTTTGATCTCGCTCCCGGCCCTGCCCTCCGAGGCAAGGACCTGCGCGTCAAGAACGGACTGTGCCTGGGTCACGGAGATCCGGTGGTTGTCTACGACAAAGACTTTCCCTTCATATCTCTCATCTGCGGAGAGCATGGAGGCGGTCTGGCAGGTGTTGCTCAGTCCGCTCGACATGGGGATAAAGACCACCTCGTCATGGTCCTGGAGGAGGTCATCCCACATCGATGTCACATCCCCCGGGGAAGGCTGGGAAGTGGTGATATCAGCGCCGGACATCTGTTTCTCATGGAACTCTTCCAGGCTGATATCGATACCTTCGTAATAGGTCTGCCCGTCGATGATGACCGGCATGGGAAGGACATGGATCCCCAGCTTATCTCCTTCTCCGGGCATGATCCCGCAGTTGCTGTCTGTCATAATGGCGATTTCCGGCATAGTATCTCCTCCAAAAACGTTTATTGACCGTTATTTTAACAGGTGTTAAGATTATAGCAAAACAGACTGTGAATAACAATGAACAAAAACCGGAAAGTGTTAGTTACTTATACAAGAAAGGAAAACTGTTACGTAAATGGAGGACCGAAGGATCGTAAAAACAAAAAAATCTCTCAAAGCGGCACTTATAAAGATGCTGAATGAAAAAGATTTTGAACATATTTCCATCACAGAACTGTGCAGGGAGGCAGAGGTGAGCCGGATCACGTTTTACTCGCACTACAGTGATAAATATGCTCTTCTGGACGATATCTTTAACGATATGCTCGCGGCGGGGACGGAAGACTATTACAGGCGTCAGGAAGAGAATAATCCCCGCGGACATCTTGTGGCGGGATACGTGAACATGCTTGACAGTATCCTGAAGATCTATTATGAGAAGTTTGATTTTTTCCGGCATACCGATCCGGGAAAGAACCCTTATCTGGCATCGAGATTTTACAGTATTGTTCTGGAAACGGTAGAACTGCACACAGACCATGTGCGTCGAAGGCTGAAACTGAAATATTCCCCGAAAAAGATCGCCGGATTTGTCTGTTTTGGACTGATCGGGTTTATCAATGAATGTCATGTGGAAAACACTCCGCTGGAACAGATCATGCGGGAGGCAGAGGAGCTTCTCACAGATATATTCAGATCCGGGATACTGACTGAGAAAGAAGAGCATGAAAAAATGGAAGCAATGGGGCTCGAACCCATGACCTCTCGCGTGTGAGGCGAACGCTCATCCCAGCTGAGCTATGCTTCCATGTAGACTATTATAGCACTTCGCCGGGAAAATGCAAGATACAGAACTTTGCATTTTCCCGGCCCTGGGTGCGGAGGATACGTTACAGATATATCATGAACTGCTGCCTGCATAGACGGCGCTGTCTCCATATTTTCGGAAGATATGCCGCAGGATCACAACAGCGCAGATGCTCAGCACGATCTCCGCAATGCACTGGGCATATGCGAGCCCGTAGAGCGGGAACAGCCAGTTCAGGATAAAGAGCGCCGGGATCTCCAGGACGATCTTTCTCATGATGGCGAAAGCGAGGGCATATTTTCCAAAGCCCAGCGCCTGGAACACGCCCACGGAAAGAAAATCGATTCCGAGGAATGTGATGCCGAGGCAGAATCCGCGGAGGAATCTCGTGCCGTAGACGACCACTGCTTCATTTTCCATGAACAGACTGATGAGCCCGCCTGCTGCGAGGTAGTAGATGACAGTGACAGCGAGCAGGATCGGGATGACGATCTTTATGGCAAAGAGGATCGTCGACTTCATCCGCTTCCGGTTCCCGGATGCAAAGTTATAACTCACCAGAGGCATGATGCCCTGGGAAAATCCCATGGACACCTGCATCGGGACCATATAGATCTTATATGCAATGCCCATGGCAGCTACCGCGTCCGCCCCGTATATGGAAGTAAAGTTGTTCAGGATGGTCATGCCGGTCACGTTCAGGAGATTCTGGATGGAAGCCGGAATGCCCACCCCGCAGATCTCTTTGACGATGTTCTTGCGGAAACAGAACTTCCTGGGATCAATGCAGACGAAGGTGTTTCCTCTCTTTATGTAAAGAAGGACAAAGAAATAGAGGCAGGCGGCGCAGTTGGACAGGCAGGTGGCAAGTCCTGCGCCGGCAGCGCCCATGTTGAGCCCACAGGGGAGGATGAAGATCGGGTCCAGGATGATGTTAAGAAGACATCCGCTCATGGTACCGATGCTTGCGTGCAGTGACGCGCCTTCGGACCGGATCAGATATGCCATGACCACATTGAGGATGGCGGGAGCTGCGCCCAGATAGACGGTCCAGAACATGTACCCTTCTGTGGCAGCACGGGTGGTGGTGTCCGCTCCGATCAGGGTCAGGAGCGGACTGTGGAACAGCGCGCACAGGGCGCCGAAGATCAGACCGCATATCAGAGAACAGTAGAAACCGAAAGCAGAACTTCTCGATACCGTTTCATAATCTTTGCGTCCAAGCGCCCGGCTCATCATGCTGGACGTACCGACGCCGAACAGATTGTTTACCGCATTGAAAGCGAGCAGAACAGGAGCGGCGAGGGACACTGCAGCATTTTCTACAGGATTTCCCAGCATTCCGACAAAATAAGTGTCCGCCATGTTGTAAAGCACCATGACCAGGGAACTGAAGATCATGGGGACGGACAGTTTTGCGACTGCGGAGGGGATCGGTGCGCTCTCGAAGAGCACGGTCTTGTCATTTTGCTGCATTGATGTTCGACCTTCTTTCTTGACTTTTGAGATGGGGGGCGTCCTAAACTTTGACGAGAGCAGGACGGCTATTTCTTATGTGTAAAATTGAGAACGATTACGATAAGGAATAAAATTTATGCGATAAAGAAAATCCCGCAACCTTTCGGTTACGGGATGTATGCGGAAGAAGAGACTTGAACTCTCACAGGATTAACTCCCACTAGAACCTGAATCTAGCGCGTCTGCCATTCCGCCACTTCCGCTCGACAAGGGATATAATACCATAAGAAAAAGGGTTTGTAAACCCCTAAATTATATTTTTTTAGATAGCCTTGAATGAAATTAAATTCCTCTTTCTGACTGCGTGAGATGATGGGCTTGACATATATAGATTATCGATATATAATGAGGCAAACATATATAGATAATCGATATAAATAAGGAGGGATCACGATGAAAGTAGACAAAAGCCTTGTGTCAGGCAGCACTACAATGCTCATCTTAAAACTTCTCTCAGAGAAGGACATGTATGGATACGAGATGATCGAGACACTGCGGGAGCGGTCTCAGAATGTGTTCGAACTGAAAGCCGGGACACTCTATCCCCTGCTCCATGGGCTGGAGGAAAAGGGGATGCTCACCGTCTATGAAAAGGAGGTGGGCGGTAAGACGCGGAAATACTACAGCATTGCCAAAAAAGGGCTGAAAGTTCTGGATGAGAAGCAGGAAGAGTGGAAGACATATGCGCAGGCGGTGACGAATGTGCTGGCAGCAGGAGGGGTTGTATGAAAGCGGAAGAATATTTGAAAACACTGACGGACCAGATCCGTTGCAAGATGGCGAGAGAGGCAGTGAGGGATGAACTGCTCTGCCACATCGAGGATCAGAAGGCTGCCTTCATCAGTGAGGGGATGGAACAGGATGAGGCGGAGGAAGCGGCAGTGCTGGAGATGGGAGACCCTGTGGAGACGGGGAACGAGATGGACCGGATCCACCGCCCAAAGATGGCGTGGGGGATGATCGCGCTGATCGCCGTGCTGAGCATCGCCGGGTATGTGGTCCAGAAGCTGATAGAAGCGAAGGTGGTCGAGGCGGGAGGTTACGACTGGCTGGGACCGAAAAATCTGTTCTTTCTGATCGCGGGGCTTGTGATCATGATGGTGGTGTGCTTTTTGGACTACACCCGGATCGGAAAGTATGCGAGGGAGATCATCATAGCTGCGGACGTCCTGATATTTGTCGCGATCACGTTCTTTGCGCTTATGCTGAACGGAGCCGCAAACTTTATCTGGATTCCGGTGATCGGATCTATCACGATCGATTCCATCCTTCTCTTAACGGTGCCGCTCTACGCGGGCGTGCTGTATGCTTACCGGGGACAGGGATACCGGGCCGTGGTAAAGGGAGTCCTCTGGATGATCCCGCCGGTCTGGCTGGCGTTTCGGATCCCCCGTCTGACGACGGCAGTCACTCTGGCGCTGTCTTTTGTGTTCATGCTGGTGATCGCTGTGTGGAGAAACTGGTTCCGGATATCCAGGAAAAAGACGCTTGCAGGGATCTTTGCCGGAACGGTCATCGCTCCGGCTATGGCAGGCGCTTACTACTGGTTTTTCGGAGCGGCCTATCAGCAGGAGAGGCTGCGGATGATCCTGACGCGGGATCCGAACGAATCCGGTGCGGGATATACCGTGGGGGTCATCCGGCAGCTCCTTGGGGACAGCAGGATCGCGGGGGCGGGAAATCTCTCCCTGGAGGCGTCCCAGGTCCCTGTGTTCCAGGACTTTGTGCTGAGCGGTCTGATCGCCTACTACGGCATCCTTGCCGCAGTGGTCTTTGTGGGGCTTCTTCTGTTCCTTCTGGTGCGGTTCCTTAAGATATCCCTGGGGCAGAGAAACCAGCTCGGGATGCTGATGGGAGCCGGGTGCTCCGTGCTGTTCCTGGTGGAAGCGGCGTTTTATCTCCTGACCAATCTGGGGGTGATCTATGTGGGGACATTCTGTCCCTTCCTGAGTTACGGAGGGACGGGGACGATGGTGACCTATATCCTGCTGGGGCTTCTCCTGAGTATCTACCGTTATCAGAATACGGCTCTGGAGAGGAGACCGGTTCCAAGGATCTTCAGAAAGCCTGTGTGAGCAGGAATGCGCATGAAAAACTTATGATATAAGATATGAAGTCTATGAGACGGCAAAAGGCATCCGGGACAGAACTCTGTCCGGATGCCTTTTTCGTGGAATGACCGCCAAAGAAAGCGGGGATATCCGCAAAAGGGATCAACAGTTCTTTCTGTATGCAAATTTCGGGAGACCGTTCTCCTCGGGGACTTTGACGCTGCCCTGGATCAGCGGCAGGGCGTAATCAATGAAGTCCTGTGAGACGTCGGAACCGTCCTTTGTGATCCACTCCAGAGGAACGGTCTTCTCCTGATTGCAGATCAGGTGTACGTCTTTCAGTTCATAATCGATGCGGTAGGGCGCATCCGGGAGCCGGGTGAACGCGACCATTTTCGTGCTGGCTCCTTCCAGTGCGCATTTTACGCCGTAAGCTCCGGCTGCGGCTGCCTCCTTTAAGTCTGTCCCGGAGAGCATGGCGGAGGAGCAGCGCTGGGAGACGTTGAGTTCCACGGAGCGGACTTTGACGCCCAGTTTTTCTTTCACCAGGTTTTCCAGATACTTTCCGGAGCCTGTGAGCATCTTGTGCCCGAAGGTATCGGTCTCCACGTTTTTCTCAAGCTCGCAGATAAACGTGCCTTCCGCGTCGTGGATCCCCTCGGAGATGCAGACTACCAGATTGGACACGGATTCCAGAGAAGACCTCACCGACTCGATAAATTTATCCGGATCAAAGGCAGTTTCCGGCAGATAGATAAGGACCGGATTGTCTCCCTCAAATTTTCTGGCAAGGGCGGATGCGGCGGTCAGCCATCCGGCGTGACGTCCCATGATCTCAACGATAGTGACAGATTTTTTGCTGTCATATACCGAGGCGTCCAGAGCGATCTCGCGCACCGTGGAGGCGACGTATTTTGCCGCGCTTCCGAATCCCGGTGTGTGGTCCGTGAGTACCAGGTCGTTGTCGATGGTCTTGGGGATCCCGATGAAACGGATCTCGCTGTCGATCTTATCGGCGTATGCAGACAGCTTGCTCACGGTGTCCATGGAGTCGTTTCCGCCGATGTAGAAAAAGAAACCGATATGATATTCTTCAAATCTCTCAAAGATGCGGGGATATACTTCGTCCTCAAGGTCATCCGGGAGACGGTATCTGCAGGAACCCAGGTAGGCGCCCGGCGTTGTGCGGATCAGTTCCAGTTCCCCGGATCTCTCAAGAGGTTCCATATCCATGACAGTTCCCTTGAGCAGTCCCTCGATCCCGTTGATCATCCCATAGACCGTGCCGCAGGAATCCTCCCGGTTCAGGGCTTCACAGACAACCCCGTAGAGACTGGAATTGATGACGGCGGTGGGGCCGCCGGACTGTCCGACGATTACATTTTTCTTCATTCGTTTCCTCCTTGATACTGATGTCAGGTCACTGTGTGACCGGTGTTTATAGTCAGTTACAGTATGAAATGTAACTATAGCCGTACTACTAATATATAGTAAAAAAATAAATTTTACAATATAAAGAAAATGATGCTATAATACAGTCGTATCAGTTCAGCTGTAAGATCAAGGGAGGAAAATCCATGAAATATATCACATTTGCTATTCCATGTTATAACTCAGAGGCGTATATGGAGAAGGCGATCAACTCCATCCTCGTCGGAGGCGGCGAAGATGTTGAGATCATCGTGGTGAACGACGGATCAAAGGATGGGACGCAGAAGATCGCGGAGAAATACCAGGAGCAGTATCCGACCATCGTGAAGGCGGTCAGCAAGGAGAACGGAGGACACGGAGACGCGGTCAACTGCGGTCTGGCTCACGCCACCGGGAAATATTTTAAGGTGGTGGACAGCGACGACTGGGTGGACAAGGAGTCTCTGGTCACTATTCTTGATGCGATAAAGGGATTCGTTGAGGCGGACTCGCAGGTGGACATGGTCATTTCCAACTATGTTTATGAAAAAGTGGGGATGACGCATAAAAAAGTGATCCGCTACGACAACGTACTGCCGGAGAACCAGATCTTCCGTTGGGATGACATCGGCAGATTCCGTATCGACCAGTACATCCTGATGCATTCCGTGATCTACAGGACGGATATGCTCCGGCTCTGTCAGCTCAAGCTGCCGAAGCATACGTTTTATGTAGACAATATCTATGTCTATTATCCGCTCCCGCACGTGAGGACGCTCTACTATCTGAACGTGGACTTCTACCGGTACTTTATCGGGCGCGAGGACCAGTCGGTCAATGAGAAGGTGATGATCAGCAGGATCGACCAGCAGCTCTTTGTGACGAAGATGATGATCGGAATGTATGAACTGCGCATGGTCACCAGCAAAAAGCTGAGACGGTATATGATCAATTATCTCGCTATCATGATGACTGTGTCTTCGATCCTGTGCATCCGGTCCAAGAAGAATGAAAACTTGGAGAAGAAAAAAGAACTCTGGGAGTATCTGAAGAAAAAGGATTATAAGACTTATATGAAGATCCGCTACGGTATCCTGGGACAGACGATGAACCTTCCGGGACGTCCGGGAAGAAAGGTTTCTTCCCTTGCATACAGCGTGGCGAGAAGACTGATCGGATTCAATTAGTCGCACATTTCGTAAATAGCTGGAAATAATGTATAAGATTGGCAGCCATGGTACATATTATTCCTGAGACCAAAAGTAAAGGAGTAAGGACCATGGCTGTTAATTTTTCGGAGAGCAGGACAAAGGAAAATCTGATGCGCGCTTTTGCGGGGGAGAGCCAGGCGCGCAGCCGATATACGATCGCAGCGAAGAAGGCGGATGACGAGGGGATGCATACGGTCGCAGATATTTTCCGCTATACCGCGGAACAGGAGAGAGCGCACGCAGAACGGTACTATAACCTTCTAAAAAGTATGGCGGGAGAGTCGATCCATATCGACGGCAGTTATCCTGTAGACCTGCAGGATGATCTTGCCGGACTGCTGCGGGCGGCGGAGCACAATGAACACGAGGAGTATGAAGATGTATACCAGGCGTTCGGGGACACGGCCTCGGATGAAGGGTTCCATGAGGCGGCTTCCGCGTTCTATCAGATCGCCGAGGTGGAGCATGTGCATGAGGTCCGTTTCGCCCGGCTGGCGAAACTGCTGGAGGAGGACTCTTATTACGGCGGCGGGGAAGTGGATAAATGGATCTGCACCAACTGCGGGTATATCCACGAAGGAAATCAGGCGCCGAAATACTGCCCGGTGTGCAGATATGAGCAGGGATATTTCCTGCCGTATGAATTCGCCTGCTATAAGGGGGAAGAGTGACCGCTTATTTTATCTTATGTTTTTGTTTGAGATTTTCTGGATCTTAATTGAGGACGCAGTGAGATCGGATTTTACTGCGTCCCTCTTTTTTTCAGGATCTCACATTTTCAGCACAACTGTGTCCGGCAGGGAGAACCGTTCTCCATCTCGATCAGCCCGCAGACGCCGCATTCCACCATGCTGCGGACAGCGCTGTCGGTGTAGAACGCCATATGCTGGGTGTGGATGACGTTCTTGAACTGGCGCAGGTACGCCATGTCCCGGTTGGAGAAGATGTCGGTCTTAAGGTCTTTGTGGACAATGTGTTCCTCATCTTCCATACAGTCCAGACCAAGGGCGCCGATCTGTTCGGATTCGATCCCGGCGATGAGAGACTTCATATCCATGAGCGATCCCCGGGCGCAGTTGATGAGGACCACACCTTTTTTCATCTGAGAGAGAGTCTCCGTGTTGATCATATGGTAGGTCTCCGGCACAAGGGCGACGTGCAGGGAGATGATGTCGCTCTCTCTGTAAAGGGTTTCCAGAGGTACATATTGAGCAAACTGTTTTATACTGTCATTCTCGCGGCGGCTGCTGCAGAGGATCCGGCAGCCGAAGCCGGAGAGTTCCCGGATCACCGTACTTCCGATACTCCCGGTCCCGATGATCCCGACAGTCAGGTCTTTGAGCTCCCGTCCGATGAGTCCGTTCAGGGAGTAATCGTTGACCTGGGTGCGCCACAGCGCCTGCTTATAATTGCGCAGGCAGAGGAGGATCATCATGATCGTATAGTCAGCCACCCCGTTGGGGTCATACTGCGCGTTGCACACATGGAGTCCGATCTGGCGGGCATATTTGACATCGATGTGGTTGTGGCCGATGGTGCGGGTAGAAAGGCAGTGTACGCCCTGCTTTTTCAAAAGGTCAAGTTCCTTCTGCCCGTATTGGTGCATCCCCAGGATACTGACTCCGCATCCCGGATCCAGCCAGGGGATCTTATCGGCAGTGAGCACACCCGGATCCAGGATGATCTCAGCGCCTGCCCGGTCTCCGGCTATGCGGAAATATTCTCTCTCGTCATCTCTTACTTCAAAGGCATATATTTTCATTTCTCTTCCTTCTTTCTCTATTTGATCTTTGGCTGGATCCAGGAGATACGTATATATCTTTCCTGGTATGGCATAAGCTTTTATAAGCGGTATTTTGAAAGCTGTAATGAAGTATAGGAGATGCGGAGAAGCTTGTCAATGCGGCGCTTTGACGCGGCGAACCGCAGCGCTTTAAAGAATAACGGGAGGACAGGGAAATGAGTGAAAAGATAGAAAATCTGCTGAACCTTGCGCTGCAGGCGACAGAGGAGGAGAGGGAGAGATCAGAGGAACTGGATGTAGGATTTGACCCGGCGGAAAATGAGTGGGAGCTGATCGTGAAATATTCAGGTGACCTGGAGCGGATCCGTGAGATCGCCTCCTCTGTGACCGGGTTTTTGAACGGGTATGCGGTGGTGGTCATCCGGGAGGAGCGGATCGGAGCGCTCGCCGGGCTGGATGAGGTGGAGTTTATCGAGAAGCCGAAAAACCTGTTTTTCCAGGTGGAGAACGGCAGGAATGCATCCTGTATCAACGCGGTCCAGAACCCGCCTTTTTCTCTGAGCGGCAGAGGAGTGCTGGTGGGCATCGTGGACAGCGGGATCGATCTGACCCATCCGGATTTCCGGAATGATGACGGGACCACCCGGGTCGTGGCGCTCTGGGACCAGACTCTGGGAGGAAAACCGCCGGCGGGGTATTCCAGGGGGAGCGAGTTCACGGCAACGGAGATCGACCGGATGCTGCTGGCGGCTTCGGGAGCCTCCGGTGAAGCATCGGAAGATCCTGCGGGAAACGGAAGCGGGGAAGTATCTCAGGGATCGGGGGTGCCGGGAGAAAGAACTCAGGGCAGGATGAATCTGCCGGGGCAGGATGCCAGCGGGCATGGAACAGCGGTGGCCGGGATCGCAGCGGGGAACGGAAGAGGGAGCGAGGGAAGGCGGCTTCGGGGCGTTGCGCCGGAGAGCGGTCTGATCATCGTGAAGATGGGGCTTGCCAGGGAAGACGGATTTCCCAGGACCACGGAAGTGATGGAGGGGGTGGACTATATCATCCGCAAGGCGCAGGAACTGCGCCAGCCGGCAGCAGTGAACATCAGTTTCGGGAATACGTATGGCTCCCACGACGGTACATCCCTTCTGGAGCGCTATCTGGACGCGGCGGCAGATACATGGAAAAATGTGATCAGCGCGGGCAGCGGCAACGAGGGGAACACAGCCGGGCATGCGTCGGGACAGCTGCAGGAAGGAGAAGAAAAAGAAATACAGCTTGCGGTACAGGCCAGGGAGCCGGGGCTCAATCTGCAGATCTGGAAATCCTATGTGGATGAGGTGGAGATCTCAGTCATAAGCCCCACCGGTGAGTCAGCGGGCCCGTTTCGGGAGACCACAGGAGCGCAGCGGTTCCTGGTGGGACAGACAGAACTTCTTGTCTATTACGGGGAGCCCAAACCCTACAGTGTGAAGCAGGAAGTCTACATCTCTTTTCTTCCCCTGAAGTCCTATGTGGACAATGGTGTCTGGAGGATCGTGCTGACGCCGGGGCGTATCGTTGACGGGAATTATCAGATGTGGCTTCCGGTACAGAGCGCCCTGAACGCGAGGACGGAGTTCCTGATACCGGACAGCAGTACAACTGTGACGATCCCGTCCACTGCCGGAAGGCTGATCACCGTGGGGGCATACGACGCCCTGACGTTTACCTATGCAGATTTCTCCGGACGGGGCGCGGACAGGATGTACGAGGGTAGCGGCGTGCCGAAGCCGGATCTTGCCGCACCGGGAGTGAGAGTTCAGGCTCCGGCGGCAGGAGGCGGCTACGGGGAGTTCACGGGGACATCGTTTGCAGTCCCCTTTGTCACGGGGAGCGCGGCTCTGCTCATGGAGTGGGGGATCGTGCAGGGAAATGACCCCTATCTGTATGGAGAAAAGGTAAAGGCGTACTTAAGGCGGGGAGCTATACAGCTTCCCGGCTACGGAGAATTCCCGAACGCCCAGATCGGCTACGGGATCCTCTGCGTGAGAGACAGTATCCCGGAATGAACAGCCAGGATAATAAGTGTTTTTATCTCCGGCAGGATATGCTAAAATAGACAGGAAGATTTTTTGAAAAATGAAAAAGGAATGGAGAGCACCAATGAGATCACTTCTTGTACACCTGAAAAATTATAAAAAAGAATCTGTATTTGCTCCCCTGTTCAAGATGCTGGAGGCATTGTTTGAACTGTTTGTCCCGCTGGTCATGGCGGCGGTGATCGATGTGGGGATCGCGCAGAACGACCGCCCGTACATCATGAGGATGTGTTTTGTGCTGGTGGCGCTGGGACTGATCGGGCTGGTATGCTCGATCACAGCCCAGTATTTTGCGGCGAAAGCGGCGGCAGGATTCGGGACCGGCGTGCGCCATGCCCTCTTTGAACACATCCAGAAACTGACTTTTTCCGAGATGGATGCGATCGGTCCGTCTACACTGATCACAAGAATGACCAGCGATATCAATCAGGTCCAGTCCGGTGTGAACCTGGTGCTGAGGCTGTTCCTGAGATCACCATTTATCGTGTTCGGCGCGATGATCATGGCATTTACAGTGGATGCGAAGGCGGCACTGATCTTTGTGGTCACGATCCCGATCCTGTCGGTGATCGTGTTCGGCATCATGCTGATCACCATGCCGCTCTATAAAAAAGTGCAGTCGGACCTGGACCGGGTACTCCTGATGACCAGGGAAAATCTGACCGGTGTGAGGGTAATCCGCGCATTTAACAAAGAAAAAGATGAACTGGACCGGTTTGAGGAAGGAAACCAGGCACTCACCGATGCTCAGAAATTTGTGGGGCGCATCTCGGGGCTTATGAACCCGCTGACTTACGCGGTGGTCAACGGCGCGATCATCGTCCTGATCTATGCAGGGGCGGTCCGGGTCAATGTGGGCGACCTGACCCAGGGCGAGGTGGTCGCGCTGCTCAATTACATGTCCCAGATCCTGGTGGAACTGGTGAAACTTGCAAACCTGATCATCACCGTGACCAAGGCGATCGCCTGCGGGAACCGGATCGGCGCTGTCCTTCAGATCCGGCCGGATATGGAGAGCGGCAGCCTGAGATGGGAGGACGCGGGGCAGACGAATGAGGAGAACGTTCCTGTGGTGGAGTTTGACCATGTCTCCCTCCGCTACAAAGGCGCCGGTGCGGATTCACTGAGTGACATCTCATTCCGGGCAGAGCGGGGACAGACGATCGGAGTCATAGGCGGGACAGGCTCCGGGAAATCCTCTCTGGTCAGCCTGATTCCCCGGTTTTATGATGTGGCAGCCGGTGAAGTGAAGATCTGCGGAAGAGACATCCGTGAGTATGATACAGAGGCCCTGCGCGCCCACATCGGGATGGTGATGCAGAAGGCAGTGCTGTTCAAGGGGACCATCGCGGAGAACATCCGCTGGGGTAAAGAAGACGCCACAGACGCTGAGATCGGTGAGGCGCTTGAGATCTCCCAGGCAAAAGAATTTGTGGACGCGAAAGAGGGCGGGATGGATTTCCCGGTCGAGCAGGGCGGAAGGAATCTGTCCGGCGGACAGAAGCAGAGACTTACCATTGCCCGGGCGCTGGTGAGGAAGCCGGAGATACTGATCCTGGACGACAGTGCTTCGGCGCTGGATTTTGCGACAGATGCAGAACTGAGAAAAGCGATCCGGGGCATGAAGGAGAAGCCCACCGTATTCATCGTTTCCCAGCGGGCCTCATCAGTACAGTATGCAGACCAGATCATCGTACTGGACGATGGAGAGATGGCAGGGATCGGCACCCACAGAGAGCTGCTGGAACGCTGTCCGGCTTATCAGGAGATCTACTATTCCCAGTTCCAGAAGGAGGCGTCTGCCAATGAGTAACGAGAAGGATACAACAAAGAAAATGGAACCAAGACAGGAAAGCAGGAAGAAGGAAAACGGAAAAAAGGAGAGCGGGAAGATCAGACAGGCGGATACACTGAGAGAAGTGATGCATCATCTGGGGAGATACCGCATCTTTCTGGTGTTTTCCATCCTGCTTGCAGCAGTCTCCGTGGCACTGACGCTCTATATCCCGAAGCTTACGGGAAATGCCGTGGACTATATCATTTCCGAGGGAAATGTCAACTTCCCCGGCGTGTTCCGTGTGATGCTGCAGATCGGGATCTGCACGGGGATCACGGCATTGGCGCAGTGGCTGATGAATGTGTGCAACAACAAGATGACGTATCAGGTGGTGAGAGATATCCGGAACGAGGCGTTCCGCAAGATCGAGATCCTGCCCCTGAGATACATTGACGGACATCCGTACGGCGATGTGGTCAGCCGGGTGATCGCGGATGTGGACCAGTTTGCGGACGGGCTCCTGATGGGCTTTACCCAGCTCTTTACAGGCGTCGCCACCATCATCGGGACCTTTGGGTTCATGCTCTCGGTCAACGTGACCATCACCTTTGTGGTGGTGCTGATTACACCGGTCTCTTTCCTTGTGGCAAACTTTATCGCAAAGAGGACGTTCGATATGTTCCGGCTCCAGTCGGAGACGAGAGGGGAGCAGACCGGGCTGATCGATGAGATGATCGGGAATCAGAAGGTGGTCCAGGCGTTCGGCAGAGGCAAAGACGTGACGGAAAAATTTGACGAGATCAATGAGCGGCTACGGGATGCTTCCCTGCGCGCGACTTTTTTCTCATCCATCACAAACCCTGCCACCCGATTCGTGAACAGTCTGGTATATACGGGAGTGGGGATCACCGGCGCGTTCGCGGTCGTCGGAGGGATGCTGACGGTAGGGCAGCTCTCCAGCTTCCTGAGTTATGCAAACCAGTATACGAAGCCCTTTAACGAGATCTCAGGTGTCGTCACGGAGTTCCAGAACGCGGTGGCGTGCGCACGGCGGATCTTTGACCTGATCGGGGAAGAACCCCAGACGCCGGAGCCGGAAGATGCAGTGGACCTTGAAAACATCAGGGGCAATGTGAAGGCGGAAAGCGTATCATTTTCCTATGCCCCGGAACAGAAGCTGATCGAGAACTTTAACCTGACGGTAAAACCGGGACAGAGGATCGCTATCGTGGGACCGACCGGATGCGGGAAGACCACGCTGATCAACCTCCTTATGCGCTTTTACGATGTGGACAAAGGCGCTATCCGGGTGGAAGATGTGGATATCCGGGAGATGACCAGGCAGAGCCTGCGGGCAGGATACGGGATGGTGCTGCAGGATACCTGGCTGAAGACCGGGACCATCCGGGAAAATATCACTATGGGGCGCCCGGACGCCACGGAGGAGGAAGTGATCGCCGCCGCGAAAGCATCCCATATCCACAGTTTTATCATGAGGCTGCCGGAAGGGTATGATACCTGGATCACGGAGGATGGCGGCGGGATCTCACAGGGGCAGAAGCAGCTTCTGTGCATCGCCCGGGTGATGCTGTGCAGACCGCCCATGCTGATCCTGGATGAGGCGACCTCGTCCATTGATACAAGGACGGAGATCAAGATCCAGAACGCTTTTGCGAAGCTGATGGAGGGGAGGACCACATTTATCGTGGCGCACCGGCTGTCCACCATCCGTGAAGCGGACCTGATCCTTGTGATGAAAGACGGAAAGATCATCGAACAGGGAAATCATGGGGAACTGCTGGAACAGAACGGATTCTACCGGCATCTGTATGAGAGCCAGTTCAGTCAATAAAAAAGCAGATAAGAAACAGGAGGAAAAAAGAATGGCGTCAAAACTGAGCACGCTGTGCTATATCGAAAAAGACGGAAAATACCTTATGCTCCACCGGACGGTGAAGGAGAATGATGTAAACAAAGACAAATGGATCGGAGTGGGTGGTCATTTCGAGTACGGTGAGAGCCCGGAGGAGTGTCTGCTGCGCGAAGTGAAGGAAGAGACAGGATATACGCTCACATCCTGGCGGTACCGCGGGCTGGTCACCTTTGTCTACGGAGAAAATGTGGTGGAGTATATGTCGCTGTACACCGCGGACGGGTTCGAGGGAACGCCTGCTGAATGCGACGAGGGAGAACTGGAGTGGGTTGAGAAAGAGAAGATCTGGTCCATGGAGATCTGGGAGGGGGACAAGATCTTCTTCCGGCTCCTTGATGAAGGACGCAGTTTCTTCTCGCTGAAACTGGTATATGACACTCATGATGTCCTTCAGTATGCGGCTCTGGACGGCAAGCCCATGGAACTGTTCGATGAGAGGAATCCGGACGGCACAAAGACGGGCGTGGTAAAAGAGCGTGGCGTGGCGCACCGGGAAGGCGCCCTTCACGCAACGGTCCATACCTGGATCGTAAGGCCCAATGAGTTCAGCGGATATGACGTGCTCCTTCAGAAGCGGAGTGAGACAAAGGATTCCAATCCGGGATGTTACGATATCTCTTCCGCCGGGCATGTGGACGCGGGCTGTGATTATCCGGAGAGCGCACTGAGGGAACTGAAGGAGGAACTGGGGATCCGGGCAGAAGCCGGGCAGCTCCGGGAAGTCGGGATGCGCCGGTGCGGATTTGAAGATACATTTTACGGACAGCCATTTAAGGATAACGAGCTGAGCCGGATCTACCTGTATCAGGAGCCGGTGGAGATCGAGGACCTGACACTGCAGAAAGACGAAGTCTCGGAGGTCATATGGATGGATTACGCCGAGTGCCGCGAGATGATCCTGGACAAGAGCCTGAAAGAGTTCTTCCCCCACTGCATCTATATGGAGGAATTTGATATGGTCGGGGAAGCGCTGGGGATTTTGGAGAAAGTCGAGGGCGTTGGAAAATTTGCGTTGTGATGCGATAGAAGAGTCAGAAACAAAAACAATATAAAATGAGCATCCTGCTGTTACACTAAAGAAAGGACGGATAAAATGACTTATGCTGTAATTTATGCCAGCGCGACAGGGAATACAAAGATGCTGGCAGAGGAGATCAGAAAAAGACTGGGAAAAAAGGAGTGCGTCTGTTTCGGAACTGTAGAAGAAGCCGGGACAGCAGTCCGGGCAGATATTATCTTTGCGGGTTTCTGGACCGATAAAGGCGACTGCAGCGAGGAACTGGGGCACTTCCTGGAGGGACTGCACGGCAGGAGAGTATTCCTGTTCGGAACAGCCGGATTTGGAGGCGCGCAGAGTTACTTTGACCAGATCCTGGAAAGAGTGAAAGGACATCTGGCAGCAGATAACGAAGTTGTCGGGACATATATGTGTCAGGGAAAGATGCCCCAGAGCGTGCGAAAGAGATATGAGGGGATGATGGAGCAGAATCCCGGGGATCAGAGGATCAAAGGCATGATCGAGAATTTTGACCGGGCGGTACAGCATCCGGATGAGGCGGATCTGAACATGCTGGGAGAAGCGGTCAGAGATGTCTTATGATCAGATAGAAGAAATTTGATGACCAGTTAAAAATATCCCGTAAAACCGAAATATGTCATCCGGTTTTACGGGATGTTTTTTGACAAATTCTGCGGAATCCTATGGTAATGCGTTCATTTTACAGTGAAGCATATACTTTGCGACAGAGCATCCATCCTATGGCAGCAGGAACGCATACATCACCACGAAATGGCAGGCGCTTCCGCCCATGACAAAGAGATGAAAGATCTCGTGGCTGCCGAAGTTTTTGTGCCTGCTGTTGAAGATCGGAAGCTTCAGCGCATAGATCACGCCGCCCACAGTGTAGATGATCCCTCCTGCGAGGAGCCATCCGAAGGCTGCAGGGGACATGTTGTTCAGGATCTGGGTGAAGGCGAGTACGCAGGTCCAGCCCATCCCGATATAGAGGACGGAGGAGACCCATTTCGGACAGTATACCCAGAACGCTTTGATCAGGATCCCTGCGATCGCGATCGCCCACACGATCGTGAGGAGGATGATCCCGGTCCTGCCTTTTAACACGATCAGGCACACCGGCGTGTAACTACCGGCGATAAGAACGGATATCATCATGTGATCGATCTTTTTTAAAATCGTGTTCACCTTCGGCGAGATGTCGAAAGTATGGTACGAAGTGCTTGCCGCATATAATAAGATCAGGCTTGCCGCATAGATCGTGAGCGAGATGATGTATATCCTGCTCGGTTCGTGGGCAGCCTTGATCAGAAGTGGTACGGCTGCGAAGATCGCCATGAGCATCCCGATAAAATGCGTGATCGCGCTGCCGGGTTCTTTGATGTGATGTTTTTTTTCTGTTCCTGTAGTCTGTGCGAGGTTTTTTGTTACAGCCTTCATGATAAAATGCACCTCCCAAATGTATGATAAAACAACAAGTAGTTTTTAAAACTACATCTAGCATATGCATATACTACAACAAATATTCGGAAAAATCAACCTGAAAATCAAACAAAGAAAAACCGGGTTTCCCCGGTTTTCTGGTTAACTTATATATTATGAGAAAAAATATCATCTTTAGCGGATGACGGTGCCTGTTTTCCCTTTCAGAGCATCTTTTACTTTGTCAAAGGATGTGATATATGCAGTCCGTCCCTCACGCTCTTCGATAAACTCTACGGCAGCGCGGAATTTCGGGAGCATGTTGTAGATCCCGAAATGTCCTTCTTCCATGTAATTTTTTGCCTCTTCTACGGAGATCTCTCCAAGGGGCTGTTCGTCAGGCTGCCCCAGATTGATGCAGACTTTCTCTACATTTGTCAGGATAATGAGCATATCCGCATTGATGCCCTCAGCGAGTTTTCCTGCCGCAAGATCCTTCTCAATGACTGCGCTGGCTCCCTTGAGGTGATTGTCCTGCTCAAGGACCGGGATCCCGCCTCCGCCTGCGGCGACAACGATCTGATCCGCGTCAAGGAGTGCGTTCACTGCGTCCAGTTCCACGATCTTTACCGGATTCGGAGCAGAGACGACACGGCGGAAACCTCTGCCCGCTTCTTCGATGACGTAGTTTCCTTTTTTGCGCTCCTCATTCGCCTCCTCAGCATTCATATAACGTCCAAGGACTTTGGTGGGCGTATAGAAGGCGTCGTCATATGGATCGACGATGACCTGGGTGAGAACGGTGCTGACGGTGCGGTAGATACCGCGGTTCAGCAGTTCCTCCCGGATCCCGTTCTGAAGGTCGTATCCGATATAGCCCTGGCTCATGGCAGAGCAGACGGACATGGGGCATGCGGTGTATTCCGGATGCGCCTTTGCAAATTCGTTCATTGCGGTGTGGATCATCCCGACCTGGGGAGCGTTACTGTGAGTGATCGCAACCTGATAGCCTTCCTCGATCAGGTCTGCGATACATTTTGCCGTATGCTTTACAGCGACTTTCTGCTCGGGGAGCGTGGTGCCGAGAGCACGGTGTCCCAGAGCGACAACAACTCGTTTTTTCATCATATCTATTTCCTTTCTTTTAAAGTTTCCATTTCCTGGGGATGCCGTATGTATCTGGCAGATCCCGGTGTTTTAAACATATAAAAAGTGTACTATCATTTGGCACAAAAATCAATGCTCAACTGAGTGCTTTCAGGAGTATATCTACAATGAAAGCCAGTGTCAGGCAGACACAGACAGTAATCCTCACAGATTTCGTCAGTTTCATGAAACGGTCGGTCAGCCGGGGGGCGATATAGTACAGGAACGCGCATCCGAAAAGAGCTGCAGAGACGGATCCGCCGGCGTAAACCCTTCCGGCGATATTGAACGAGTATCCGCTGTAATCCCATGGCCGCAGGCCGGTAATAAGTTCGGCGGTCAGGCTCATTGCAAATTCCAGGACAGTGAAGAACACGAAGTTCAGCAGGAACACGAACGCAGGTTTTTTGATGATCCGCCTGCATACCAGGAGAATCAATGTCCCGAAGATGCCGTAAATGGGCATCCAGGGGCTCACAGGAGAGTAGATCCCGTCGCTAGTCCCGTTAATGAGGAGCTGGATCATCATCTCAGCGCCCCATCCGAGGATGGAGAACGCGTGAAAGAGGAAAACGCAGGAGAGGAAAGTATATTTCCTGTCCGCTTTGACAGGGGATCTCACTGCCTTAAAGGGCGGCTGAACTGAAAAAAGGAAGACAGGATACTGTTCCGGCGCAAAGTAGGAGATCTGTGTATAAGGTCCGCGGGAATCATCGTAAAGCGCCTTGCTGATGAGCAGTTCATCCTCTGAAGGTACATGCTCGAGATAAGAATCGTTCAGGCACTCATAGCGGGGAGAACGCGAAAGTACATAATTTCTGCGCAGGTTCAGGTAAAGTTCGGCCTCTGTGCCGGTCATATACGGGTTGACAAAGGCGAAGTCAAGAAGACCGAAAGTGAGCAGGGAGAGAAGTTTCCATCCTGCAAATGAAACATGCATCAAGAAAAGCCTGTATTTATTGTGGCGCATGAGCTGACGCGAGAGGAAAAAAACGTCTTTGCGGCTGATCTGCGGGTTTTCTGCAAGGATATAAGGGATCATGCTGTACTCATAATATTTGATGACGCCGCCCACGACCGTCAGGCTCCAGAGAAACTGAAAGACTGAGCGGCAGAACATGATCCATGCAGGGTGCTGGATGCAGCGCAGTTTGTAGAGAAAGAAGATCTTCGATATCGGAGTCTGGCGATAGCTGTGGCTTTCCAGGAAAAATCGTTTCTCACCGATGTTCAGGATATTGCGGATAAAAAGCTGATATAAAAATGAAGTGATCACGCCTATGATCAGGATCAGGGTCGAGATGCCCCAGTTTTCAACGAAATAATTATTAAGGGCACGGAGGACAGAGAAGAAAGCCGAACTGCTCGTAGATATCAGCTCGATGACGAGATCTGCCACAGCCGAAAACGGCGACTGGAAAAAATCCGAGAGAAATGTATCCCCAAAGAGCCGGCCTGCAAGGCTGGAAACGAGCTGTGAATTGGTAAGCTCAGCGGAAAAAGGGGCTGTCATGTCCCTGTCGATCGACGGGATCGCTGCCTGGGTGCCCAGGAAAGTGGCGGAAACAGGGTAGAGTCCGGCCAGCATGGCGGCGAGAAAACAGACGGATACCATCCGCCAGTAGCTCTGCTTCATCGTTGTACGCACTTTTTTCTTGAGAACTCTTCTTTTCCACATGTGGCATTCCTCCGAAAAAACTCGATAATATCATATTATAAAATAGACAGAAAGGTTTTGCAATGGAAAAGACCGCGGAGAACTGTTCCGCCTCTGCTGTGAGGACAGAAAGTTCTCTGCGGTCTTTTTGTACATATAGCCTGACACCGGGCAGTCCGGCATGAAGCCTATTCGGACTGATATACGCCCCACAGATAGAGGAGCGGAAGGACCAGACTTATGATATAGGTAACGGAAAATCCCGCGGTTACAGTCGCATAGATCAAGTCGGCAATGATCGCGATGATATAAATAACGGCTGTGATAAATACCGATTTTTTTGATTTATATACTACGCCGATGATACCTGCCGCAAGCTCGAAGCATGCGAGAACAAGTCCCCAGATATAATACACTGTCGGGGGCGGCGTCATCCCAAGCATCTCATAGGATGCGTCCATCAGATCCCGCATCAGGATGGAAAAGATACTGCTGATGACTGCGAGAGCGCCGAAGACAATGATTATAATGGATACAACGTGTAACAGCTTGCTTTTTTTCTTCATAGGAAAAACCTCCTCATAAATGAAATATAGTGAAACTATGCCACTGAGCACAGTATATCACATTCGCCTTAATGCTTCAATCGGACTTAGACGGGCAGCTTTCCTTGCGGGATAGATCCCGAAGATGATCCCTACTCCACAGGAGAACAATGTTGCGATTATCACTGCCGGAAGAGAGAGGGAAGCGTGGATCCCGCCGATTTCTAAAATGCTGATCAGGGCAGTCAGCCCTCCTCCCAGCAGGATGCCGATGATCCCGCCCATTCCGGAGATGATGGCAGATTCACAGAGGAACTGGGCGATGATGGAGCCGGTCTTTGCGCCCAGTGCCTTCCGGATTCCGATCTCCCGAGTGCGCTCTGTGACGGAGACCAGCATGATATTCATGACGCCGATCCCTCCGACGATCAGGGAGATCGCAGCGACCAGGGCGACAAAGGCTGTGACGCCGTCCATGATGGCTCCCATCATATCAGAGATGTCGATGGGGCGCTGCTGCATAAACGGCGTATCCCCGAGATCCTGGTGCCGTGAGTTCAGGACCTGAACCGCTGCAGAGGCGACCCGGGTCGTGTTTTCGCTGTCTGCTGCGGTCAGTGACACAGAATAAAATCCTTCGATCGGCTGTCCGAATGCCTCGGAAAGCGTGTATGGAACTTCGATGGAGATGGTCTCAGGCATGCCCATTGCCTGATAAGTCGCCTCCACCTCCAGCATGTCGGCGGAAGTCTCACGGATGCCAAGGATCGTCACTTCCTGGATCCCGCTGTCTATGGCAAGTTCAAAAGTCATTCCGACCACGTTGGTATTTCCAAAGAGATACCGGGCGGTGAGTTCATCGATCACGCAGACCGGTCTCCCGCTCTCCATGTCGTTTTCAGTGAAATAACTCCCTTTTACGAGAGGGGAAGAATACTGCGCGTTTTCATAATCCGGGGTCGTCATCGTGACATAAGCGTCGAAGGTCCCTTTGCGGGTCGTGCACTTTCCGGACGTCGTCTGGGAGGCGGTGATATTTTCCACGGAACTTCCCAGAGTATCCCGGAGAAAAGCGATATCCTCTCCCGTGATGGCGTCTGTACTGGTCACTTCCTCGCTGTTTATCTGTACGGTCACGGTGTTGGTCTGCATGTTGGTGGCGTCCACCACGTCATTCCTCAATCCGTTTCCGATGGAAACGATGGTCACCACGGAGGTGATGCCGATGATGATGCCCAGCATGGTGAGGAATGACCGCCCTTTGTTGGCGCGGATGTTGTCCAGCGCCATTTTTACATATTCAAGAAACTGTCCCATATTTCCAACCCCTCTAATTTCCTGACTGATCGGATGCCGCTTCCTGAGGGATCGCGCGCATTCCCTCCTGGATGTCTACGCTCAGGTCGCTGACGACCTGCTCGCCTTCTTCCAGCCCGCTGACGATCTCTGTCTCTGTGGCGGAGGAAGTCCCAAGTTCTACCGGGCGTTCTTTCACAACGCCGTTCTCGATAACATAGACAAAATCTCCATCGGTGGAAGCATTGACCACTTCTGTCGGAACCAGGAGAACGTTTTTGGATTCAGCGACGGTCATGCGGACCTTTGCAGTTGCTCCGATACAGATGTTCTCATCCGGGTCATTGATGTGGATCTGGGCGCCGATGACCGGTGTCCCGCTCTCGTTCTGTACGGCGATATTGTCAACCGATGACAGCGTCCCTTCGTATGTATCCTCTCCTACCGTGATGGTGACGGCGGTCCCGGTCTTCATCTTTGAATAATCGTCCGGTGAGATCTCGATCCGGACTCTTACATTTTCCATGCTGGCGATAGAGAAGAGCGCCGCGCCCTGAGCCGCGCTGTTGGTCTGGAGCGGATCGACGGAAGCGATGACGCCGTCCATGTCTGCTTTCATCCCTTCCCGTCCTTTTTCAAGGAGTTCTTCGGGAGTGAGCGCTGTAAGCTCGGCAAGGTTGTCGCTGATGTCAAGGCTTTCGGATTCGGCAGCAGTCATGCCGGCATCTGCTGTTGGCGTGTTTGCTGCCTGGTAAGCTGCCTGCCACTCGGCGTACTTGGCGTCGTACTGTGCTTTTAACTCCGTGTAGCCGGCGTCGTCCACATCCGGTGTAGATGTGCTCAGTGTCTGGAGTTCGCTGTTGGCTGCATCGATAGCTGCCTGGGCTTCGTTGCGTGCGGTGACGGCCGCGTCGTATGCATCAAAGACCGGCTGAAGATCGGCGATGGTCTTGTTCTGTTCTTCTGTGCGCTCGGCTTCCGGCACATTTAGTGCTGCATCGAGGTCTGCGCGTCTTCCGGCGTAGCCAGAATCAGTGGAGTCTATGATGGACTGGTTCGCGTTGACGATCTCCTGGTTCTGGGCAATCGTATTCTGGAGTTCTTCTGTTCTTGCCTGCGCGGAGGCGGCCTGTGATCCGGCGGCTTCCAGGTTTGCCTGATATTGGGCATATGCTGCGTCCACCTGCTCAGCCAGCGCATTGACCTCGTCAGCCAGTGCATTTGCCTGATCTGCTGCCTGGGCGGAAGCGGCGTTGGCGGCTTCTACAGCCTTTGCGTTCTGAGCCCTTGTCGCCTCAGAAGCTTTCAGGCTGGACTGGAGGGTGAGCTGAGCCTGCTTGTTATCCCTCTCAAGGTTTGTAGTGTCAAAGGTCACGAGAAGGTCTCCGGATTTGACGGTCTGCCCGACCACAGCGTTGAAATCTTTGATGGGCGCTGTGACAGGAGAGTAATAAGTCTTTGTGTTCTCGCTTTCGATCGTCCCGCTGGAATTATAGACCTCCTGTACTGTTCCCCGGGTGACTTCGGTCACTTCGAGAACGGTACCTGTGTCTGTATTGTTTCCGCTGCCTGTCAGTGCGGAGATCCCGAATCCTCCGGCGACGACCACGCCGAGGATCGGTACGATGACCCACGCCGGGAGTTTCTTCTTTGGTTTCTGTCCGGCGTCTTCCGGTTCGTCCGGCAGTTCATCTATAAGTTCATCCGGAAGAAGGCTCTCCTCTGTGAGTTCTGTATCTGTACTGTTCAAGATATCCTGTTCTTCCTGCTGTTTCTTTTTCCCTTTTTTAGAAAACATAGTTCATGCCTCTCTTTCCCCTGATAGTTTATTTCTGATATGGATCCTGTATTTCATCCGATTCGACCCGCCCGTCCATGATCCGGATCACGCGGTTTACCTGGCGGGCGATATCATCATCGTGAGTGATGACGATCACAGTACGCCCGCTCCTGTGCAGTTCTTTCAATATATCCATGATCTCAACCGTAGACCGGCTGTCCAGATTTCCGGTGGGCTCATCCGCCAGGATGATGGGCGGCTGCGCGGCGATCGCTCTTGCGACAGCGACCCTCTGCTGCTGACCGCCGGAAAGTTCGTTTGGACGGTGGTCCAGCCTGGCGCCGAGCCCAACCTTTTTGAGCGCCTGGACTGCGATGCGCCGTCTCTTCTGCTTGCCGACCTTACGGTAGATCAGAGGCAGCTCCACATTGCCGACTGCATCCAGATTCGCGATCAGGTTAAAGCCCTGAAAGATAAAGCCGATCTTTTTGTTGCGTATATCTGAGAGCTGATTGTCTGAAAGGGTGGAGACATCCAGACCTTCCAGGTAATAGTGCCCGGAAGTCGGCGTGTCCAGACAGCCGAGCATGTTCATCAGTGTGGATTTTCCGGAGCCGGAATGTCCGACAATGGCGACAAACTCTCCCCGTTCGATCGTAAGGCTGACTCCGTCAAGCGCCCGGACTTCGTTTTCGCCGGGATTGTAGATCTTGCGGAGGTCGTCAACCCTGATAAGTGGTTCCATGTGTGATCTCCTTTTAGATAAATGCTATTGTATTAGTTAAGTAATACAATAAGACCGGGAAGGGAAAAAGTCAATACTTATTAATGTAAAATAAAAGAAAAAAGTAACAGTTCAGCCCGCGCCATTCGCAAAGCCGCACATACGTGCTTTTGCGGCTGCGCCGCTCCTTTGCTCATATACGGGCGCTCCGCTCATAAGGTAAGGGGCAGGCTGATCCTTATGCCAGCATAAATCAGCCTGCCCCTTGCCTTATGGCTGAACTGTTACAGAAAAAACCATGCACATCAGGGGTGCATGGCTTCGTGTTCGCGCCGGATCTCCTCGAAACAGTCCGGTGCGGTCCATTTGCTGTTGGTCGGTGTCAGGATCGCCTTGTAGGGAAACGGGCCTGCACCACATTTCCTCAGGGCGGCGAGCGCCTGGTTCAATCTGTTGTCGCTGAAGAAGCAGAAGACAAACAGCGTTCCGGGGAGTTCGTCTCCTTCATATCTCCCTTCAACAGGAGAGATGTCCTTTACTCCTGCCAGCGCGCCAAGGGGCTGGTTATAGTCTTCCGGCTGGATGCGGCGGAGCCGCACATGGAGCGGGAACAGCGCCATCTCTACCTTCATCAGGTCCTCTTTTTCGGGTGGGTTAAAAAGTAATATGGTCTCTTTCATGGTTTTTTGATCTCCTTTTTGGATTTTAGGTAAGATTTAGTGGAAGGTTATCTTAGGATCCTCCAGTGACCGTATCTTTTGCCGCCGACTCGTTCTATCAGACCGGCGTTGGTTAATTTATTCATTGCCCGTTTTACAGAACTGCGGGATACATTTAAAAATATAGCAAGTTCGTTGTAGGTAATGCGAGGATTGTTCGATATCTGCTCCAGTATTTTTTGATTTATAAGGGGCAGTTTATTATCCAAAGGTTCATTCAAAGGTTCAGTCTGAACCTTTGGTGCTTTGGAATTTTCTATCAAAGCGCTTTGCAGTGCTGCAAAATGTACACGTATCCCGTTTCCCCGCAACTCATAGCGGGGAATATCAGCACCAAGCGCCTTGCAAGAATCACAGATTTTCTGAATGCCGCGTCCCCATGTCTCAATATAACCTGCTCGATAAAAGACATTTGCTATATCCGGGTTATAGGGGATGGAATCATGAGGCTCCATAAGTGTTTCTACAGTCCAGCCATCCGGAAGAACACAGCGGTTGCTTATAATGACAGCTTCATCTTCAATGCGGATCTGGATTGGTGTCCCGAACATATAGCAGTTATGAGCAATGGCATTATAAACTGCTTCACGGATCGCATCTCTTGCAAATGGGTATGTCTCGATGCGCCTGTCGTGTTCGTAAGTGATCTTCGCCTTTAAATATTTAAAGTAGATCAGATCGATGATCCGGTCAGCGGTAGTGATCAGAGAACCTTCGAGAGTATCCTGATACTGCAGATCAGCGCCTTCGCCGAATTTTCCGATTTTTACGTAGCTTCCGTTCTGTATTCTTCCCGGATCGTTGTAAAAAAGGAGTACAGCAGAACGCTTCAGCTTTCCAGCAGATATGAGGTGCAGTTTGCTCAAAAGTTCTTCATTTGGTATGTCCAGTTCTTCCGGTTTCATGCGCTGACTTTTCAGAGCCTCTCTTCGGAAAATCTTAAAACTTTCATCATCCAGATCGTCGACAGAGATATCATCTACAGCTACATCTTCCCAGCGAACACCGGTTTTGCGCATTATAAATTCCGACAATGCGATTCCTGTAAGCTGCTGTTTTGTACTGCCGCTTCGGTAATGATATTCTCCATGATAGCTGACAGGAAAGCTGCTGGGTCCGATGCAGATCTGGATGTAATCCATCCCGTTTTTTGATAATCTATTGACATCTGCGACGATACCAAGCCCGGACTGGATTTTATTGGGGATATCATCCATCAGTTTTTTTTATGTTTTTTAGACCGACAACATTCCCGGCGTCATCAATCCCAATATAAATGATTCCGCCTTGTGCATTGGCAAATCCGCATACCCATTTCAGGTATTCATCGCGCCAGGACTCTTTATATTCAACATTCTGACTTTCTGCCATTTCACGACCTCCCGGTTTTGATCACTAAAGACGCTGTACAAAAAACAAGGGTTTCTTCAAGTATATATTTTCATCGCTGTAAAGTCAATGAATGTGATCCGAGCACAAAAACCAGGAGCATGCATATACTGACAGTAAGGAAAGCCGCAGCACCGGGCGGGCAGGAGCGGGATTCTATGAGAATGTGCGAGATCCGGGAAAAAGAGGTCATCAATATCTGCACGGGAAGGCGGCTGGGATGTATCGTGGATGTGGAGATCAACATCCGCTGCGGAGAGGTCGAGGCAGTCATCATTCCGGGACCGGGTAAGATCTGTGGATTCTTTGGGGCGGACTGCGAATATGTGATCCCTTTCTCCTGTATCCGGAAGATCGGACCGGATATCATACTTGTGGAGATCCAGGAAGAAAAGTTTTTGCAAAAGTTCTAGATGTTGTGTATAATGTAGGCAACTTGAGCGTAGTAGCAGCGAAGCGGATCGCGAGCGTCCGTTTTGCGGAAAGGCGGAAGATGTTATGAAATGCCCATATTGTGGAAATCCTGATACAAGAGTGATCGATTCCCGCCCGGCGGAGGATAAGAGTTCGATCCGCAGGCGGCGCTCCTGCGATGAGTGCGGCAGGCGTTTTACTACATATGAAAAGGTAGAGACGATACCGCTCATTGTCATCAAAAAGGACAATAACCGTGAACAGTATGAAAGATCGAAGATCGAGCACGGGGTCCTGAGCGCATGCTACAAAAGACCGGTCCCGGCGGAGAAGATCCAGAAGACCATCGATTCGATCGAGAGGGAGATATTCAACCGGGAGGAAAAAGAGATCCCCAGCAGCGAGATCGGGGAGATCGTGATGGACAAGCTCAGAGACCTGGACCCGGTGGCGTATGTGAGGTTCGCATCTGTGTACAGAGAATTTAAAGATGCGGAGACCTTCATGGATGAACTGAAAAAGTTCCTTCAGTGAGAGGAACGCCGGGAGTCTGAGAAAGAGGAACAGCGAAAATCTGATAAAATGGAAGGATCCGGTCATACTTTTTATGATGAGTATGACCGGTTTTTCTTCGGGAAAAACAGGGTGAGGAAAGATGAGGACATATAAACTGACGATCGCTTATGACGGTACAGCGTACCAGGGCTGGCAGCGACAGGCAAATACGGACCGGACGATACAGGGGATCCTGGAGTCCTGCATTTCGGAGCAGACCGGATATCCGGTGGAAGTCAACGGCTCGGGCAGGACGGACGCAGGAGTCCATGCTGAGGGACAGACGGCCAGCGTGGTGCTGCGGGGCGCGGTGGAAGAGGGATTCTTTACGGGCAGGGTAAACGGGATCCTTCCGGAGGATATACGGATCCTGAAGGCGGAACTGGTGAAAAACGGTTTCCATGCAAGGAAGAGTGCGGTCGGGAAAACGTACGAATATCATATTGATACCGGAGAGAAGGCGGATGTGTTTACACGCAGATATTGCTTTCATTATGCCGGGGAACTGGACCTTGGAGTTATGAAAAGAGCGGCGGGGTATCTGACCGGGACTCATGAGTTTGCAGCGTATACTGATAAAAAAGACGAAAAGTCCACAAAGCGGACGATTTATGCTATAATAGTCACCGGACAAGGCAGCAGAGTGACGATCCGGTATGAAGGGACCGGATTTTTGTATCATATGGTGAGAATCCTCACAGGCACTCTGCTTGAAGTGGGAACAGGGCAGCGCAGCGTTCAGAGCGTGCAGGAAGCCCTGCGGTCACAGGAAAGACAACAGGCAGGCTTTCTGGCTCCGGCACAGGGTCTGTTTTTAAAAGAGGTGAGGTACAGAGAATGAAACTGATATCGTGGAATGTAAACGGGATCCGGGCGTGCGTACAGAAAGGATTCCTGGATTTCTTCAAAGAGGCGGATGCGGATATCTTCTGCATCCAGGAGACAAAGATGCAGGAAGGGCAGCTTACGCTGGAACTGGAAGGGTATCATCAGTACTGGAATTACGCAGTGCGCAAAGGATACTCCGGGACCGCGGTCTTTACAAAAAAAGAGCCCATATCTGTCACATACGGGATCGGGATCGAGGAGCATGACCAGGAGGGACGTGTGATCACATGTGAGTTTGAAGATTTTTATTTTGTCACAGTGTACACGCCCAATTCCCAGAACGAGCTGGCAAGGCTGGATTATCGGATGCAGTGGGAGGATGATTTCCGGGCTTATCTGAAAAAACTGGAAGAGACAAAACCTGTCATCGTCACGGGAGATATGAACGTGGCGCACACGGAGATAGACCTGAAGAATCCGAAGACTAACCGGAAGAACGCCGGGTTTACGGATGAGGAGCGGCAGAAGTTTACAGAACTGCTGGATGCCGGGTTCATCGATACATTCCGGTATTTCTATCCGGACCAGACAGGGATATATTCATGGTGGTCCTACCGGTTCAGCGCGAGGGCAAGGAACGCGGGATGGCGTATTGACTATTTCTGTGTGTCAGAGTGTTTAAAGGACAGGCTGGAAGATGCGAAGATCCTGACAGATGTGATGGGATCGGACCACTGCCCGGTGGAACTGGACCTGAAAGACTGACAGACAGAACAACGGGAAATGGCCTGTTACAGGAAGGTTTTACGATAAATCCTGTTACAGGATGATCTATAATAAGGAAAGAAGGACTAAAAATGACAAAGATCGATATTATCTCCGGCTTCTTAGGAGCCGGAAAGACGACACTGATCAAAAAACTGCTCTCAGAGGCATTTACAGGGGAGCAGGTGGTACTGATCGAGAATGAATTCGGAGAGATCGGTATCGACGGCGGATTCTTAAAGGAGTCCGGCATCGAGATCCGCGAGATGAACTCAGGATGCATCTGCTGCTCTCTTGTGGGGGATTTCGGAAAATCTCTCCGCGAGGTGGTTGATACGTATCATCCGGACCGCATCCTGATCGAACCGTCAGGCGTGGGCAAGCTGTCTGATGTGATTAAGGCTGTGCAGGACGTACAGGATGAGATCGATGCGGAACTCAACAGTTTTACCACTGTCGTCGATGTGACAAAATGCAGGATCTACCGCAAGAACTTCGGCGAGTTCTTCAGCAACCAGATCGAGTACGCCGGCGCGGTGATCTTGAGCCGTACGGACAAGGCGAAACCGGAGAGGGTGGAAGAGGCTGTGGCTCTGCTGCGTGAACTCAATGACAAGGCTCCGTTCATCACGACTCCCATCGCACAGCTTCCGGGCAAAAAGATCCTGGAGACAATGGAGTCCAGTAAATCCCTTGAGGAGGAACTTCTGGCGGAAGTGATCTGCCCGGAGTGCGGCGGACACCACGAACACGGCGAGTGCTGCGGGCATGACCATCATCATGACCACGATCATGACCATGAGCATGAGGGACACGAGCACCATCACGACCACGATCATGAAGGTCATGAGCACCACCACGGTCATGATCACGAGGGGCATGACCACCATCACGATCACGAACATGAGGGACATGAGCACCATCATCATCACGACCATGACGGCTGCTGTGATCACGATCATCATCACCATGACCATGCGGGACATCATCATGCAGATGAGGTGTTCACAAGCTGGGGACGTGAGACGATCCATACTTATACAAAAGAGCAGATTGCGGATATCTTAAAACAGCTCGAGAGCGACAGCTCTTACGGAAATGTGCTCCGTGCCAAGGGAATGGTAGCGGGAACTGACGGCGAGTGGATCTACTTTGATATGGTCCCGGAAGAGCATGAGGTCAGGACCGGAGCGCCGGAGTATACAGGACGGATCTGTGTGATCGGTGCAGAACTGAATGAGGATAAACTCGCAGAATTATTCGGAGTGGCTTAGGATCTGTAAAATGACGCCGGGACGGGGGAGCGGCATAGTCCCCTGCAGCCCGGTCTGACAGGAGAGATAGAATTATGAATGAATCGGATGTAATGGTATATCTGATGACCGGATTCCTTGACAGCGGGAAAACCCAGTTCCTTGATTTTACCCTGAAGCAGGATTATTTCCAGATCGACGGCAAGACTCTGCTGATCCTCTGCGAGGAGGGCGAGGAAGAGTACAACCCCATGGAACTGCTGAAATACGGCGTTGTCATCGAGAAGGTCGAGGATCAGGAGGACCTGACGGAAGAGTGGCTGGAAGAGATGAACAAAAAGCATGAGCCGGAGCGTGTAGTCATCGAGTACAACGGCATGTGGAAGGTCAGCGACTTTGAGAGCATGAAACTGCCTTACGGGTGGGCGATAGAACAGAAGATCACCACCGTGGACGCCAGCACATTTCAGATGTACCTGACAAATTTAAAACCGCTGTTCGTGGAGATGGTCAGAGGAGCGGAGCTGGTGCTCTTCAACCGGTGTGAGGACAAGAAGCCGCTTGCCGGGTACCGCAGGAGCGTCAAAGTGGTCAGCCCTCAGGCGGAAGTGATCTTTGAGGACGAAGACGGAGAGGTTGACAACATTTTCGAAGATGAGGTGCCCTATGACCTGAAGGCGCCTGTGATCGAGATCCGCAGAGAGGATTACGGGATCTGGTATGTGGATATGATGGAGAACCCGGACAGATACAAAGGGAAAGTCGTAGAGTTCACGGCGAAGGTGCTGAAACCGAAATCCTTCCCGTCCAAGGTGTTCCTTCCCGGGCGTATGGCGATGACATGCTGCGCAGACGATACTTCCTTCCTGGGCTATGTGTGCAGGAGCTCATACGCGCCCAAACTGAAAGCCGGGCAGTGGGTAACAGTGCGGGCAAAAGTAAGATTTGCAAATCTGTCCGTATACCAGGGCGAAGGACCGGTGCTGGAGGCAGAACATATAGAACTTGCAGAGCCCATAGAGGAAATGGTATACTTCAATTAAAATGATGACAGGGTCAAAAGGTCCTGACATCGAAATGAACCTAACAGTAGGAGGTACTCAGAAATGGAAAAGAAATATGATGTGATCGCGCTTGGCGAACTGCTGATCGATTTCCCGATGAACGGGAAGAGCGAGCAGGGAAACAACCTGTTCGAGGCGTGTCCGGGAGGAGCGCCCTGCAATGTCCTGGCGCTTTTAAATAAGATGGGAAAGAAGACTGCATTTCTTGGAAAAGTAGGGGAAGACCAGTTTGGCACCTTGCTCCGGGATACGATCACGGAAGCCGGGATCGACGCGTCCCACCTGATGATGGACAAGGATGTGAATACGACGCTGGCGTTCGTTCACACTTTCCCGGATGGAGACAGAGAATTTTCGTTTTACCGCAATCCGGGCGCGGACATGATGCTGCGGGAAGATGAGGTGGATCCGGAATTTATCGCGCAGACAAGGCTTTTCCATTTCGGAACTCTTTCCATGACCCATGACGGAGTGAGGGCTGCGACGAAGAAGGCGTTGAAGGCGGCAAAGGAAAACGGATGCCTGATCTCCTTTGACCCGAACTTAAGACCTCCGCTGTGGAGTTCTCTGGATCTAGCAAAAGAGCAGATGGAGTACGGATTCGGATACTGCGATATCCTGAAAATCTCTGACAATGAGATCCAGTTTGTTTCCGGAAAAGAAGATTATGACGAGGGGATCGCGTACCTTCAGGAGAAATATAACATCCCGCTGATCCTTCTCACTATGGGGAAAGATGGAAGCCGTGCGTACTATAAGGGAATGCGCGTGGAGAGACCGGGATTTACAGTGTCGGCGATCGAGACCACCGGAGCGGGGGATACCTTCTGCGGAAGTTCGTTAAATTACATACTGGAACATGATTTTGATAATCTGACGGAAGATCAGCTGGGAGAGATGCTCACATTCGCGAATGCGGCTGCAGCTCTCATTACGATGAAAAAAGGCGCGATCCGTGCGATGCCGGAGCGGGAAGATGTGATGAAGCTGATCGAGGGATAAAAATGACCGGGTAAGAGCATCATGCTTTTACCCGGTTTTTGTTTCTCCACTCCCGCGGCGGCAGCCCATAAACATTTTTGAATGCCCGGGAGAAGTGAAGCTGATTCGGATAGCCCACTGCGTTGGCGATATCCTTTATGGAAAATCCGGTCAGTTTTAAGAGTTCCGCCGCCTTTACCATCCGGTAGTTCATCAGGAATTCCTGAGGGGACTTCCCGAGGGCTTCTTTAAAGATCCTTCCGAAGTAACTCCGGTTCAGACCGCAGGAAGCAGCGATCCCCTCCACGCTGATATCATTCTGAAAATTGCGCTCAATGTAGTTGAGCGCTTCTTTTATGTAAAAATCTCTCACCCGTCCCTCCTGTGAGAGTTTCATGGACATGGAAGAACGGGACAGATAATCAATAAAGAGATAAAGGTGACCGATCAGATGGAACGGTGACTCATTGCCATGCTCCGCAATATACAAAAGTTCCTGCTTCATGTGTTCCCTGAGATCTTTGGAACGGGCATGGTAGACCGGAGTGTCTGGTGAGAGCCCGGCAATCTCGATGATCTCTTTTGCTCTCAGCCCGTCGAACTCGATCCACACATATTCCCATGGAAGTTTATCGTCCGCTACATAGGTATTGATCTGGCGTGGGAATATCATAAATCCCTGTCCGCTCCGAATCTGGTATTCCTTTGTGTTCCCTTTTGAGTCGTCCGCGTAGAGAAGCCCTGTCCCGGAGAGGATATAGTGAAACAGAAAATGGTTCCTGGAAGCCGGTCCGAAGGAATGGGCCGGTTCACATCGCTCTTTTCCGGACTGATACAGCCCCAGGTCTACAAAATTCTCGTTTGGAAATACAGAAAAGATCAGATCACTCATGATATGTAAACTCCTTGAATCGAAAAAATGTTTTTGTTTCTCTTATAATATACCAAAATGCGACCCTATTTTGCAATAGAGAAGAATAAATCGCATAAAGACATAAAATGCGGAAAATGGCGGTATTTATGGACGCATTTTGAGATGTTATAATTTCAGCAGAAACAGTAAAAAGCGAGAGGAAGGAGCTGAAACTATTATGAAAAGGAAAAATGCGATAAGTGCTGCCCTTGCAGTGGCAATGCTGACAGCCGCCATTCTTCCGGGATGCAGTTCAGGAGGGGACAGCGGAGTGACGGAGATCGAGATACTCCAGTACAAGCCGGAAGCTGCTGCGTATTTTGATCAGGTGGAGGAGGAATTTAACGCATCCCACGACGACATCCACCTGACGATCAGTTCGCCGAATGACGCGAGTACGATCATGCGTACCAGATTTGTCAGGGAAGACTACCCGGACATCATCGGCATAGGGGGAGATATCAATTATTCTTACTATGTTGACGCTGATATACTTGCTGATATCTCGGATTATCAGGGGCTGTCGGATATCAAACAGTCATATCTGGATATCCTTGAAGCACTGGAAATCACGCCCGAAGACGGGATATACGGTGTGCCCTATGTGGCGAATGCGGCGGGGATCCTTTATAACAAGGACATGTTCGAGGAATATGGCTGGGAGATCCCGGAGACCTGGGGTGAACTCATCCAACTGTGTGAGGACATTCAGGCAGAAGGAATATTGCCATTCTATTTTGGATTCCGTGATACATGGACCTGCCTTGCTCCATGGAACTCACTTGCTGTGGGCCTTGCTCCATCGGATACCTGTCAGCAGGTGAATGCGGGCGAGACTACATTTACGGAAGAGTACAGGGAGACAGCGGAGAAATGTCTGGAGCTGGTGAGCTACGGACCGGACGACCCGTTCGCATACGGATACAACGACGCCTGTACCGCGTTTGCCAACGGCGAATCCGCGATGTATCCCATCGGAAGCTATGCCGTGCCGCAGATTCTGTCTGTTAATCCGGAGATGAACATCGATTCTTTCGTCACACCGGGAAATGACGATGCGTCAAAGAATACCCTGAATTCCGGCGTTGACCTGATGTTCGCGGTGACTGCGGCGTGCGAGCACAAGGATGCGGCATACGAGGTGCTTGACTTTCTGCTGGAGGATGAAAATATACAGGCTTACATCGATGACCAGAATGCAGTACCCTGTAAGGAAGGCGATTTCGAACTTGCGCCCATGCTCGACGGGATGAAACCGTTTATTGAAGCCGGCAACATGACTGACTATCAGGATCATTACTATCCGTCTGAGATGGCAGTGGACGCACAGATCCAGACATTCCTGATCAACGGGGATGTGGATGCTTTCCTTGCAAAGTTTGACAAGGACTGGACAAGATATAACAGGGACATCATCCGCGCAGTACAGGAATATAACGAAGAACACGGGACTGCCGAATAGGAAAGGAGCGGGGTAAGATTATGAAAAAAGGAAATGACAGCAAGCGGACTTACATGCTGATCACAATACCGATCCTGGCGCTGTTCGTCTGCTTTAATACGATACCGCTGATCCGCGGTGTGATCTATAGCTTTACAAATTTTAAAGGATTTGGAACTTATGACTTTGTGGGCTTCCGCAACTATATCGATTTGTTTACAGACCCCAGGATCGGAGGATCCTATCTGTTCACGATCAAACTTGCGGTCGCGGCTACGATCGTGACTAACGTGATCAGCCTTCTGCTGGCGCTGGGGCTGAACAGTAAGATTAAAGGAAAAACATTTTTGCGCGCGGCGTATTTTGTGCCGAACGTACTGGGGGCACTGGTCGTAGGATACATTTTCCAGTATTTCTTTACATACATTCTCCCAGGACTCGGGGAGGCGACGGGAATCGAGGCGTTGAGCGGGAGTATGCTCTCTAACAGCAAGACGGCGTGGATCGCGATCGTGATCGTCTGTGCATGGCAGTCTATCGCGATGAACACGATCATCTATATCTCCGGTCTCCAGACAGTGCCGGAAGATGTTTATGAAGCCGGAGATCTGGATGGAGCAACGGGATGGAAGAAGTTCAGACACCTGACATTTCCGCTGATCATCCCGTTCTTTACGATCAACATGGTTCTCTGCGTAAAGAATTTCCTGATGGTATTCGACCAGATCATGGCTATGACAAAGGGGGGACCGGAACAGAGTACGGAATCGATCTCCTACCTGATCTACAACAATGGTCTTTCCGGCGGAAGTTTTGGCTATCAGAGCGCCAATGCGGTTGTATTTTTCATCGTGATCGTGGCAATCTCGGTAGCGCAGATGTCCATATCAAGTAAGAAGGAGGAACAGTTATAATGTATGAGAAAATGAAAGCAAGAGTAAACTGGCCTGTTACGATCCTTCTGTTTATCGGACTGATCACTGTGGCGTTTCCACTGTATATGACGATCGTGATCGCGTTCAAACAGCCTTCCGAGATGACGAACAGTATTTCTGGGATTCTTTCACTTCCGGAAAAATTGAGCCTGAGCAACTTCGCACAGGCGATGGAACTGACGGACTTCTGGAGATCTCTTGGAAACAGTCTTCTTGTGACAGTGACTACGGTTGTGCTGTGTATCCTTCTCCACGCGCTTATGGGATATGCGGTAGGAAGGAATAAAGCGCACAGTAAAGTATATAATCTGGTCTATCTGTTTATCGTAAGCGGTATGTTTGTTCCGTTCGCGATCCTGATGATGCCGTTGGCAAAGCAGACCGCGGAAATGCATCTTGACAATTGGGCTGGCGTAATCCTTCTTTATGTGGTATTCTATATGCCGATGAACTTACTTTTATATACAGGGTATCTTGTAAATATCCCAATTGCATTGGAAGAAGCGGCGAGAGTGGACGGAGCCAGTACATGGACTACTTTTTGGAAGATCATCTTCCCGATCATGAAGCCCATGCACGCAACGGTCGCGGTCATCACAGCACTGGCGGTGTGGAATGACGTTATGACGCCTCTGATCATCATGTCAGGAAAAGGGCAGAATACTCTGCCCCTGGCACAGCTGACATTCCAGACTCAGTTCGGTACGAACTACAACCTGGCGTTCGCGTCCTATCTGCTCGCACTGATCCCGATCATCATCTTCTATGTGATCTGCCAGAAACAGATCATAAACGGTGTTGTGAACGGTGCGGTAAAATAGTAATGGGGGATGCCCTGGCACAAATGTAACAGCAGGAGGAAAAAATATGGGCATAATATATGATAAAATGCAGAGAACGATCACCCTGCACACGAAGAACACGACGTATCAGATGCAGATAGACAGGTTTGGATTCCTGCTGCATCTGTACTACGGAAAACGCGCGGAAGGGTGCATGGATTATCTGCTGACCTATTACGACAGAGGATTTTCAGGAAACCCGTATGATGCGGGGAACGATAAAACTTATTCTATGGATTCACTGCCTCAGGAGTTCCCGTCCCTTGGAACAGGGGACTACCGGACTCCGGCGTGTATCATTAAAAATCCGGATCATACCTACAGCAGTGACTTTCGCTACGAGAGTCACTGCATAAAAGAAGGAAAATATGCGCTGAAGGGTCTTCCGGCAGTCTATGCCGATGACGACGAGGCGCAGACCCTGGAAGTCGTGCTCATTGACCGGGTATCCGGTGTGCGTGCAGTGCTGCTCTACGGCGTGCTGCCGGAGTATGATGTGATCACACGAAGCGTGGAGATCATCAACGGGAGCAAAGGACGCATCTCGGTCAAGAAGCTTGCGCCGGCATGTCTTGACATGGTCGGCGGAGAATACGATTTCCTTACGTTCTACGGGCGCCATGCGATGGAGAGAAATCTCCAGAGGATGCCTGTCGGACACGGCGTTCAGAAGATCGGGAGCCTGAGAGGGACTTCCAGCCACCAGTACAATCCTGCAGTTATCCTTGCGGAGCGCGAGACGACGGAGGATGCAGGCGGATGCTGGGCAATGTCCTTTGTATACAGCGGCGGTTTCCAGAGTGAAGCAGGTCAGGACCAGTATTACCAGACCAGGCTGCTCATGGGATTCAGTGAGGAGCAGTTCGCCTACCCTCTGCACCCCGGCGAATCACTCCAGTCACCGGAAGTCATCATGAGTTATTCTTCGGAAGGACTGGCAAAACTCTCCCAGAACCTTCACCGCTGCATGCGCACACACCTGTGCAGGGGCAAGTACAAGGAAGTGGTCCGCCCGATCCTTCTCAACAGCTGGGAGGCGTCCTACTTCGACTTTACCGGCGAGTCTCTGCTGAAGCTCGCCAAAGAGGCAGCCGATCTGGGGATCGAGATGTTCGTCATGGACGACGGCTGGTTCGGCAACAGAGACAGTGAGCTCCGAGGTCTGGGAGACTGGAAGGTCAATGAAGAAAAGCTGGGCTGCACGCTCGGTGAACTGATCTCCAAGATCAATGAGATGGGGCTGAAATTCGGTATCTGGATCGAGCCGGAGATGGTAAATGAGGACAGCGAACTCTACCGCGAGCATCCGGACTGGGCATTTGTGATCCCGGGACGCCGTCCGAACCGTTCCAGACATCAGCTTGTCCTTGATTTTTCAAGAAAAGAGATCGTGGATTATATCTATGAGCAGATCTGCGGCGTTCTGGATCAGGGCAATGTGGAATACATCAAGTGGGACATGAACCGGAGCCTTGCAGATGTCTATTCTGCGACAGCGGACAGCCAGGGGAGGGTCCTTCACGATTATGTTCTGGGTCTCTATGATTTCCTTGAGCGCCTGGTCAACCGGTACCCCAACATCCTGATTGAGGGATGCAGCGGCGGCGGCGGACGTTTCGACGCCGGCATGCTTTACTATACGCCTCAGATCTGGTGCAGCGACAACACGGATCCTATCGACAGACTGCGGATCCAGTACGGAACCTCCTTCATCTACCCTGCGTCTTCCATGGGTGCGCATGTCTCGGCATCGCCAAACCATCAGACGGGAAGGATCACACCGATGGAGACGAGAGGAATGGTGGCAATGGCCGGAACGTTCGGCTATGAGCTGAACCTCAATGAGATCAGCCGGGAGGAGAAGGATGAGATCCGCCGCCAGATCGCCGAGTATAAGAAGTATGCGGCTCTGGTCCAGAGAGGGCTTTACTACCGGCTCACCAATCCACAGACGGACAATCAGGGCGCATGGGAATTCGTTTCCGAAGACCAGAAGGAAGCTCTGGTCCAGGTGGTCGGCATAAGAAAACATGCCAATATGACCGTGGATTACATCAAGGTCAGAGGACTGAAAGAAAACGCGATGTACCGCGAGACAGAAAGCGGAAGACTGTACAACAGCACCGCGCTTGCCGAGGCGGGACTGCCGAAACCGGTCCTGCACGGAGAATATCAGCCGTATCAGTGGCATTTTGTGCTGGAGGAGTAGACGACCGGTAATAGTCTAAGGGCGTTCCCGGTCTGTATATCACATCGCAAAACCGTTTTGTTCATGCGATATACAGATCGGGAACTTATCTTATTCCAGCCGGTAAATAAAAGTATACAGATCAGAAGAACTATCCTGAAACTGTGTTGTAACGGTCAGGCGTTTATAGAAATCTCATACAAGGAAGGGGACAGCAAAAATGGCTAAGAGGAGAATAACGGTCAGTGCGAAAGCGGCGGAGAAGCCGACGGAGGCAAAGGCAGCAGCGAAAAAGGCAGGGACACCGGAGAAGAAGGTGGAGAAGACTGTTCAGCCGGATCAGAAGAAGGCTGCAGCTGCACAGGCACAGGGAGCGAAGAAAGCTCAGGCAGCGAGGGAAGAGTCTGACAGGATCTTTGCGGAGCGTCTGCAGCGGCACCACGACGAGCTGAGATGGCTGTACATGGAGCTGTATGGAAACGACGACATGTTTGCGGAACTCTGCGACCAGATGAAGCAGTATTATGATCAGAGAAATGAAAAGCTGAAAAAGCTGGATGCAGACCGCGAGGCGGCGGGAGAATGGTACCGGAAGCGCGATATGCTGGGCATGATGATGTATATCGATAATTTTGCCGGTAATATCAAGGGCGTCCAGGAGAAACTGCCTTATCTGGAAGAGTGCAATGTGAACTATATCCATCTGATGCCCTTTCTGGATTCTCCGAAAGGCAGGTCGGACGGAGGATATGCGGTCGCGGATTTCCGGAAGGTAAAACCGGATCTGGGGACCATGGAAGACCTTGCTGAGCTGGCGGAGAAGTGCCATGACAAAGGCATCAGCCTGTGCATGGACTTTGTCATGAACCATACGTCCGAGGACCATGAATGGGCGAAGAGAGCGCGCCAGGGGGATGGCGAGTATATGAGCCGCTACTTCTTCTACGCAGACCCTTCCATCCCGCAGGAATATGAGAAGACGGTCCCGCAGGTGTTCCCGACCACAGCGCCGGGGAACTTTACCTATCTGCCGGAGATGGGGCATTATGTGATGACCACGTTCTATCCCTATCAGTGGGACTTGAACTACCGTAATCCGAGGGTGTTCAATGAGATGATGTACAACTTCCTCTATCTCGCAAACCAGGGAATGGATATCATCCGGATCGACGCCGTGCCCTATATCTGGAAAGAACTGGGGACGAACTGCCGGAATCTGCCCCAGGTACACACGATCGTGCGTATGATGCGCATGATCGGCGAGATCGTATGCCCGGGCATTGTTCTCCTGGGTGAGGTTGTCATGGAGCCGGACAAGGTGGCTCCTTACTTCGGAACTGTAGAGAAGCCGGAGTGCCATATGCTCTATAACGTGACGACGATGGCGACTACATGGCATACTGTGGCGACGAGGGACATCCGCCTGCTGAGAAAACAGATGGATATCGTCTGCGCCCTTCCGAGAGAATATACATTCCTCAACTATCTGCGGTGCCACGACGACATCGGCTGGGGGCTTGATTATGATACCCTGAAAGGCTGGGGAATGGAGGAAGTACCTCATAAAAAATACCTCAATGATTATTTCCAGGGCAAGACCGAGGGAAGCGTCAGCCGGGGTGAACTCTACAACGAGGACCTTGTGACCGGAGACGCGAGATTCTGCGCCACGACTGCATCCATGTGCGGTGTGGAGAGTGCGGGATTTGAGCAGGATGAGGAAAAGATGGACTGGGCGATCCGGAAGGATCTGATGCTCCATGCGTACATGTTCACACAGTCAGGCATCCCCATGCTCTATAGCGGAGATGAGGTCGGTCAGGTCAATGACTATACCTACAAGGAAGATCCCGACAAGGCTCCGGATTCCAGATATATCCACAGAGGGAAGTTTGACTGGGAGCTGGTTGAGAACATCAAAGATGAAAAGAGCGTTCAGGGACGGATCTTTGACGGGCTTGAACTGCTCGAGAAGATCAGAAGGACTGAGGCGGTCTTTAATACGGACGCGGAAGTGTACACGAAGGACTATGACGATACTTCCATCCTCTGGATCGTGAGAAAGGCAGAAGGAGAAGAACTCCACGCTGTATTTAATTTCAGCGATGAAGGCAAGACCATCTGGATGCCGGAGAAGGCGGAATACACCGATCTGGTCACAGGAAAGAGAGAAGTGACGGAAACGGTGGGACTGTCCGGATGGGATTTTGTGTGGATGAAACGGTGAAAGATCAGGGATTCTGATCAGACAATGCTTCAAAGTACCGGACTAAAAACTGTTTAAAAGATCTAGCAAGACCGGTCTGATAACGGCTGAGATCTGAAGTGAGATAAACGACTCGCTCCAGACCCCAGCCGTTTAGTTTTTTCAGGACAAGAGAGCGGTTCCCGTGGATATAGTTCCAGCTTACTGCAGGGACGAGAGAGATCCCGAGCCCTTTTTCCACGAACTCGCACTGGAGATAGGAATTGTTCACGGTCGTAGAGCGCTCCGGTACTGCCAGACCTGCGGACTCAAAAAAGCGGGAGAGCATCATGCCAAGACTGCTTGAGAGTGACGGCAGGACATAGGGATGATCCAGTGTATCCTCAAAAGAGACGGCCTCACAGGAGGCGAGAGGATGGCCTTCGGGCAGTGCAAGGAGGATGTCTTCGCGCAGAAGGAGCTGTTCGTCTGCAGAAAAGGAAGTCTTCTCTGCTGCAGATTCTGCCTTTATCAGAAGATCAAACTGCTCCTTTTTAAGATCGAGCGGATACGCGTGCAGGATCTGTATCTCGGCATGGGGATGCTCCGCCTGGAAAAGCTGGAGGATGGAGGGGAGGAGTTGGGAGCAGGCCTCTACGCCGACGGAGAGGTGCGGATCAGGAGTGTGGTTGGACTCGTCCAGTTCTCGTCCCATGTCGTGCCACTCTGCCAGGATCTGCCGGGCATGACCTATAAAAATGGTCCCGTTCTGGTTCAGAACGATCCTTTTCCCGTACCGGTCAAATAAAGGATATCCCAGCTCTTTTTCGGCGTCTGCGATCAGGCGGCTGAGTGCCGGCTGCGCGATGAAAAGTTCCCGGGCAGAGCGGGAGATATTTTCTGTCTGTGCGACGTGGAGGAGATACTGTAGATTTTTCAGGTTCATGGCGGCTCCTTTCGGATCAAGATCATAGAAAAGATGCTTATACTATTTTTATTATATGATAATTGAATTATATATTGGTAAGGAGATAAAGACAAGTATATAATGAAAGCAGTGTTGGATATGGAGTTATTTTGAGGTGAGATCAAATGGAAAAAGTAGTAGTGAAGACAAAGCAGGGAAGGGTATCAGGGCAGCGTTCCGGGCGCTTTGTCGAGTTTAAGGGGATCCCGTATGGAAAGGCAGAAAGATTTTGCGAAGCTGCGATGTATCAGTGGGAAGGCGTGCTGGACTGCACAGAGTTCGGAAAGAAAGCGCTTCAGCTCCCGGCGCCGTTCCCGCCGATGCCGGAGCCTGAACCGGAGGAACATTTCGGAGAGGACTGCCTGAACCTGAACATTTATACGCCGGATATCAGCAGGAGCCTTCCGGTATTGGTCGATATCCACGGAGGAGCATTTCAGAACGGGAGCAACCGGGATCACACTCCGGATAAAATGACAGAGGATAAAGATATCGTGTATGTGAACCTGAATTACCGTCTTGGGATATTCGGGTACCTGTATCTCGGGCAGATGCTGGGAGAAAAGTACAGGACCAGCGGGAATAACGGACTTACGGATCAGCTTCTCGCCCTGCGCTGGGTCCATGAAAATATCAGCGCTTTCGGCGGTGATCCGCAGCGGGTTACCGTGATGGGAGCTTCTGCAGGTGCAAAATCGATCGCAGCCCTCATGATGTTCCCTGAGAGCGGGACATATTTTTCGCAGGCGCTGCTCTCCAGCGGAGCGTATCAGTGTATCCGGGATGAAAGGACGGCAGAAAAAGTGACAGAGCGATATCTGGAGATCCTCGATATCCGGGATCCGTCGGAGATACTGACGATGGAGGCAGAAAAACTGCTTGAGGCACAGAAAAAGCTGTGTTCTGCAGGAGAGAGCACCTGCGTTTTCGGACCTGTGGCGGACGGGATAAAGATCCCATATGACTGGGAAAAACGTCTGCACTCGGAGCAGTACTGGACCGGACGCGCGGTCGTGGGAAGCTGCAGAAATGAATTAGGCTTTTATAAGTTTATGGATCCGGAGTTTCTCGATCATGCGCCCTCTGTCGCGGACGGTCTGTTCGGGATCAACGCGGAGACAGCAAAAAAAGACTACGAGAAACTCTGCAGGGATGTTATCTGTGAAAAAGGGACTTGTGATGAAGAGAAAAAGAAAGAAATCTGGATAAAGATCTTTTCCGACTATATGTATCGCACATATAGCGAACGGATGGCAAAGATCCTGATGCGAAACGGGAGCACGGTGTACAAATATTCTATGGAATACGCACCGGCCCTTCACTGCCAGGACCAGTCCTTTGCCTTTGAGACCAAAGACGGGGGAGAGATGTACAGGGACGGATCGACCCTTGAAGAGAGAAATCGCCTGGGGCGTACGATATTTGAGGCATATACGAACTTTATCCGGACGGGCGACCCGAACAGCGCGGGAGTCCCGCACTGGAGCGAGTACAGGGGAGGGGGATTCCTGCAGATGAACTGGGATGCAGTATCAGGAGAAGCGCCGGAGGAAGCGGATGACATACTGAAGAGATTCCCGGAACAGGTGTACCGGCTGAGATAAATGTGAGGCTGAGGCCGCCCGGAGACCAGGTCCGGTCCCTCTGATGATAAAGATAAAACAGTCAGGAGAGAAAAATGGAACTGTCGCTTATTATTTTAAAACAGATCATACTTATGTTCATCTATATGATGATCGGATTTCTTCTGTGCAAAAAGAAGTTTGTTACAGAGCAGGGGAGTAAAGAACTGGGGAAGATCCTGCTCTATGTGATCCTGCCGGTGGTGATCGTGAAAGCATATCTTGTCACATTCTCTGTGGAACTGCTGAAGGGACTGGTACTGTCCTTTATGGCGTCGCTGCTGGCACTTCTGCTGTCCATGATCCTGTCAAGAGTGGTGTTTGGGAGCAGATATCCGATCGAACAGTTCAGCAGTGCATTTTCCAACGCAGGTTTTATCGGGATCCCGCTGGTGGAGATGACGTTCAACGATTCCATGGCGGTGTTTTACGTCTCGTCATTTGTTGCGCTTTTGAACATCCTGCAGTGGACGTACGGCATCGTGGTCATGACGGGAAAGAAGGACAGTATCGCATTAAAGAAGATAACCACCAACCCGATCATCATCAGTTTCCTGCTGGGGATCCTCCTTTTCTTCCTTCCGGTTGAACTGCCGGAAGTGCTGGACAGTGCAGTCGCTGCGATCACGTCCATGAACGCACCGGTGGCGATGATCATCCTGGGAATCTATCTGGCGCAGATGAAACTGAGAGACCTCTTTACAGACAGGGCCGTATATCTGTGCGCTTTGATGCGCCTGATCGTGATCCCGCTGGCAACGGCGGCGGTCCTGGCGCTGATCCCGGGGAATGAGATGCTGAAGATGTCGGTCCTGATCGTTGCGGCGACGCCGGTGGGATCAAATGTTGCGATATTTGCCCAGATGGAGGGGCTGGATCATACGCAGGCGGTGAAGGATATCTGTCTGAGCACGGTGCTCTGTATCGTGACGATACCGGTGGTGGTGACGGCTGCGGGGGTGATATTGTAAAGAAAGGGTTTGACATTCGCAGACCGAGCAACTATAATAAGGACGAAACAAGGGCGTTTCCTCTAGGAGGAGAACGCCCTTTTGTGTTATATTGAGAGCGTATTCGAAAAGAACACTGCACGGGCGGAGCGGATGAGTCCGGCAGGGGATGAAAAGGAGGTTTTGATCTATGCAGGAATATACGAAAGAAGATATCCTCAGGATCGTGGAAGAGGAAGATGTAGAGTTTATACGTCTCCAGTTTACGGATATCTTCGGAACGATGAAAAATATGGCTGTGACTGTGAGCCAGCTTGAGAAGGCGATGGATAACAGGTGTATGTTTGATGTTTCTTCTCTGGAAGGGCTTTCGGGGGAGGAAGACTCGGATATGTATCTTTACCCGGACCTGAGCACATTTGAGATCTTTCCGTGGAGGCCTCAGCAGGGGAAGGTTGCAAGGTTTATCTGCGATGTATACCGGGAAGACGGGACACCGTATGAGGTGGATCCGCGGCATGTCCTGAAGAAAGAGATCGCCAGCGCGGAAAAAATGGGATACACCATGTATGTGGGACCGGAATGTGAATTTTTCCTTTTTCATACGGACGAAGACGGGATGCCCACAACGCTGACCCATGAGCAGGGAGGATATTTTGATGTAGGTCCTCTCGACCTGGGAGAAAACGCCAGGAGAGATATGATCCTGACGCTGGAAGACATGGGATTTGAGATCATTTCCTCCCATCACGAGATCGCGCCCGCTCAGCACGAGATCGATTTCAGGTATGACGAAGCACTTGTGACGGCGGATAATCTGATGACCTTTAAGATGGTGGTCAAAACGATCGCCAAACGGCACGGGCTGCACGCGACATTTATGCCAAAGCCGAAGATGGAGACATACGGTTCGGGGATGCATATCAACATATCGCTCAGCAGAGAGGATGGGAGCAATGCATTCCGGGATAAAAATGACAGGAACGGGCTGAGCCTCGAGGGATACTATTTTATCGGAGGTCTGATGAAGCATATGAAAGCGATCACCTGCATCACAAATCCGACGGTCAATTCTTATAAGCGCTTTATTCCCGGGTATGAAGCGCCGGTCTATATGGGATGGTCGGCAAAGACAAGAGGCCCCCTTATCCGAGTGACCACCGGCAGCGGGGATAATACAAGGATCGAGCTGCGCAGCCCTGATGCCACGGCGAATCCGTATCTGGCGCTCGCAGTCATCCTGAGAGCAGGGATGGATGGCATAAAGAATAAGATCATGCCTCCGGAGAATATTGATGAGAATATCCAGAAGATGACCCAGGAACAGAGAGACGCCCTCCATATCGAAGAACTCCCGAGATCCCTCAAGGCCGCGGTGGCTGAACTGGAAAAAGATGAACTGATCCGCGACGTACTTGGAGAAAAACTGGCAAACAAGATCATAGCAGCACACAGAAAAGAATACCGTGATTACTATATGCAGGTAACAGACTGGGAAATCGCAAATTATCTTTACAAGGTGTGACACCAGTCTGCTGCACCAGTCTGAGCATGCGCCCGTGGAAAGACGTCCTTCCGGTACATGCTCGCATGTACAAGGGAGGACGTCTTTCCACGGGCATATGGCGGACGCCATACAGCGAGAAGGAGCCGTCAGGCGGAATCGAGCTGGCATGCTCAGACGGACGGCGGGGAAACGCTTTTCGGAGGCATGCCCGCCCGGGAGCGTCACATTTGACTCAGGCATCAGGAGGTGAGAGCAGATATGAGCCATATCATTGTTGCATTTGGCAAGAGAGAGAATGCGGTCAATATACGGAACGTACTGGTACGTTCCGGTATGGAAGTGTCTGCGGTCTGCCTGACTGGGACAAAGGCGCTCCAGTATATGGACACATGGAATGAAGGCGTCATAATCTGCGGATATGCGCTCCAGGACATGCAGTACACGGAACTGAGGGAGTATCTTCCGGAAAGTTTCCAGATGCTCCTTGTGGCTTCTCCTGTAAAATGGACAGACGGTCTGCCTGACGGAGTGGTGGGGCTTCCTGTACCGATCAAAGTATATGACCTTGTCAATACAGTGGAGATGATGCTCCAGACGATGGAGCGGCAGAGGAGAAGGCGGCGAAGAAAAGCACGGGAGAGGAACTCGGGAGAGAAACAGGTCATCGAGGAGGCAAAGGCGCTCCTGATGGAACGGAACAATATGACAGAAGAGGAAGCACATCGGTATCTTCAGAAGAGCAGTATGGAGAGCGGGACGAATATGTCAGAAACTGCTCAGATGATCCTGACGATCCTGAATGAATGATGTATACTGGATATAGGGCATGAAAGTGGTCCTGTGTGTCCGCTTTAAAGTGCGATCAAATGGAAAGGCTGGTATGAAATATGAAATTTACAAAAATGCAGGGGCTTGGCAATGACTATGTATATGTGAACTGCTTTGAGGAGAAGATCGAAGCTCCGTCAGAGCTGGCAGTGAAGATCAGTGACAGGCATTTCGGCGTCGGTTCCGACGGGCTGATCATGATCAATCCGTCCGAGAAAGCGGACTTTGAGATGGAGATGTACAATGCAGACGGTTCCCGCGGAGAGATGTGCGGGAACGGGATCCGCTGTGTCGGAAAGTACGTGTATGACTACGGCCTGACCGATAAGACAGAGATATCGGTGGAGACATTGGGCGGGATCAAATATCTGAGCCTGAACGTGGAAGACGGAAAGGTCAGGAGCGTCCGGGTGGATATGGGTTCCCCGGTACTGAGACCGGAAGACATCCCGGTGAGATGTGAAGGAGAGCGCGCAGTGGATGTGCCGGTGACTGTGGACGGAACAGAGTACCGGATGACCTGCGTGTCAATGGGGAATCCCCATGCAGTCGTGTTTGTGGACGATGTAAAAACATTTCCGCTTGAGACAGTGGGACCGAAGTTTGAGAATCACGAGGTCTTTCCAAACCGGGTCAATACGGAATTTGTCCGTGTGATCGACAGAAAGACCGCAGAGATGCGGGTATGGGAGAGAGGTTCGGGCGAGACTCTTGCCTGCGGGACCGGCGCCTGCGCTGTGGCGGTGGCATGTGTTCTGAACGGACTGGGTGAGGACGAGATGACGGTCAAACTGCTGGGCGGCGATCTGCTTATCCAGTGGGACAGAGAAAATGATAAGGTCTATATGACCGGACCTGCTGAAACAGTATTCGACGGAGTGTGGAACGGATAGTTTTGATAAAAAGAATGAAGCCGGAATGGGGAGATTCCGGCTTCGCTAGTTTTTCAACATGACTTTTTGTCCGTTTACCTTAACGTTCTCAAGGTTATGGAACACCCAGGTCCCTATATGAGGTGAATACTCAACGACTACCGGAATCCAGCAGTCGCGAACAGACAGATAAAGATATTGTCCTGGTTTTATACTGATCTTCTGAGGTTTCTGGTCATTTGCGATGTAGACACCTGTGTCCGGGGTTGCTTTTAAAGTTCCGGTTATCATAATAAACAGCTCCTTTCACAAAAATATAATAGTGGGAATGGCTTTCCCTTTATTACCAGTCCAGTCTAACTGATATTTATGAATAATTTATGTCGATAAAAGTAAAAATTTTTAAAAACTGTGTTAAAAACATATAAATTCAGAAAAATTCGATTAAATAAAAAAATGTAAAGAAATTGAAAAAAGTGCTTGATTTTTTTGACAAGTTTGGTATAATAACCATGTTGCTTGTGAGCAACGAAAAAAACAACTGATGCGGAATGGTGTAATTGGCAGCACAGCAGACTCTGACTCTGTTAGTAGGGGTTCAAGTCCCTTTTCCGTAGCTGGGAATTTGCAAAGAGCAAGTTCCCTATTTTATCGGAGTGTGGCTCAGCTTGGTAGAGCGCTACGTTCGGGACGTAGAGGTCGCAGGTTCAAATCCTGTCACTCCGATTTTTTTATTGCGATACCGCAAAGCCTTGAGGTCATGGGCTTTGCGGTTTTTTTATGCTGGATAAATTTGAAGAAAATCCCGATATTATGTCTTGATATCCGATAAGCCATGATAAGATATACGTACTAAAGGATTCGAGGTATAGAGGCCTGATACAGGAAACACGAAGAGAATAACAGGAAGGGATGACTATTAT
>DWXK01000064.1 GCA_019119205.1 Candidatus Mediterraneibacter intestinavium | reverse complement strand
AGAGGACATCAAGAAACTGGCTGACGCTCAGGGCAAGACAGTTGAGCAGATCAAAGCGATCATCGACAGCCTGCATGAGTTCAACCCGATGATGGGTCACCGTGGATGCCGTCTGGCAGTGACATATCCGGAGATCGCTAAGATGCAGACAAAGGCTGTCATCCGCGCGGCTATCAAGGTTAAGAAGGCTCATCCGGACTGGAACATCGTTCCGGAGATCATGATCCCGCTCGTAGGCGACGTGAAAGAGCTGAAATATGTGAAGAAGTTTGTTGTTGAGACAGCAGACGCTGAGATCGCAGCAGCAGACAGCGACCTGAAGTATGAGGTTGGTACGATGATCGAGATCCCGAGAGCTGCTCTTACAGCTGACGAGATCGCAAAAGAGGCTGACTTCTTCTGCTTCGGTACAAACGACCTTACACAGATGACATACGGATTCTCCCGTGATGACGCTGGTAAGTTCCTGAACGCTTACTATGACGCTAAGATCTTTGAGAACGATCCGTTCGCAAAACTGGATCAGACAGGTGTTGGCAAGCTGATGAAGATGGCGATCGAACTCGGCAAGCCGGTTAACCCGAACCTGCACGTAGGTATCTGCGGCGAGCATGGTGGAGATCCGAGCTCTGTAGAGTTCTGCAACAGCATCGGACTTGACTATGTATCCTGCTCACCGTTCCGTGTACCGGTTGCAAGACTGGCAGCGGCTCAGGCAGCGATCGCTCAGAAGAACGCTTAATCCTGAACTGGTCAAAGCTGATATATCAAAAGCATAATATGCGACATAAAAATCCCGTCTCATTGTGAGACGGGATTTTTTGTTGATAGGAAAGTGTTCTGTCAGACGAAAATGGGTCAGACTGTTGTGATCGTATTGCAGCATTTGTACTCGGAATCGATATCGCGGCAGGATGGAAAACTGTGCGCCGGTATCGTGATCGTCTTGATGCCGCGTGTATGCTCTGTCCCTCTGCAGTCGGTCTCAGTCAGGATGATGCCAAGTGCCGTGCGTCTGTGAGGGCATACGTTTTTGATAGTCACGCTGAGCTCCACGATGCGGCCGGTGGATTCCAGATAAGTGTCGCCCAGATTTACGGTCAGGAAGTCTTCGCACCCGTCCGCCTTGAAATCAATGGGCACCGGACAGGGCTCCGGTGTGACGATGATGCCGCAGTCCACAGTGACGGAAGGATCCGGGAATGTGACAGAGTTCCCCTCGGTATCCGAGTAAGTGATCGACTGATTGACCTTCTTTGTGCCGGAATCCTGGGCAGTGTGCCGGATATAGAATTCCAGTGTGGCTCCTTCGTTTCCTGAGACTCCCAGTTCCGGGATCTTCCACTGCAGAGTGTTCGGATCCACTGACATGGCGGTCCCTTTTGTCGGTGAGGTGATGCTGGTGATGACAAAATCAGGGCTAACGATCTCGTCGATCACGATATCTGTAGCTCCGGGTTTGGAAATATTCGCCGCCAGGTCAGCGAACAGGTCTTCCAGTTCCGCGTCATCAGGAGTGACTGCCACGTGGGAAGCGTCCGGATCGGTCGCCCAGTCGTTCAGCACGCTGACGTCGATGCCGTCAGCTCCGGTAAGACCGATGCAGTAAATGATGATGCCGGCTGCCCGGGCCGCAGCCGCCACCGGTGCGGGCGGGATCCCTGAAGTGGTCTTGCCGTCTGTGAACATGACCATGACTTTGGCGTTTGATGACATAGGATCAAACAGTCCGGCTGCCGGAGCCGATCGTACCGTCCTGTGTATCGTCCGTCGCTTCGTCGATGATGTCGATAAAAGTGTCGGCTCCGGATTTCATATTTGCGAGCGGGCTTCCTGCCATGCTGCCTGAACGGTCCAGGATGAGGACGATGTCCGTCGGGTTGGACGCGATGTCAGGAGAGGCGGAGAGCGCGAGAGTCACCTTCAGAGTGCCGTCGCAGCCAATCTGGAGAGTGTCTATCTGTTTGTTAGAATTTGTAATACCCATTGTGTTGCCTCCATATATTATTAGTTTAGGGAAGATGCATCTTCTCCTAATATCGTATGAGGAAACCGCAAAAAGGTATTTAAAAACAGAAAAATCAGAAATTCTGTCCGTCGATCAGTTCTTCATATGTAACTCCGAGAACTTCGCAGAGTGCTTTCAGTTCGATGTCTGTCACATATCTTTTGTTCGTCTCGATCCTCGTGATAACATTTTTGTCCATATCGTATCCATTTAACTGCAGATGATAGGCAAGCATCCTTTGAGAAAAGTGGTTCTTTTTCCGCAGTTCGACCAGATTTTTGCTGATCAGGTTTTTCTCTCCTGTCTGTGATCTTGGTTTTGGCATAGTCTCTTCCTTTCCGGTGGATATATTGTCTCGTTTTATGCACCATTTTTATTGATTTTATATAACCTGAAATGTATAATCGGTTGTAAAAGTGAGACAAAAGGAAGCAAATATGAGAAAAAGCAACAAAGTGAAGAGGTGGATGACGGTATTTACAGCGGTTTTATTGGTATGTGTGATCTTCGGCCTGATGTCAATGAGAAAGTACAGGGAGTGGAAGGAAGATAACTCCGGCATACCGGATGCGGTCAGCACGGTCTCGGATGGAGATTTGTGCCGTCTGACAGTTACGGCAAACTGCAGGATCATCGAAGATGAAGAAAAGTTTGCGGAAAATGTGATCAAAATGTACAGGGAGAACGCCTTCCGCTCGATACGTCTTTCCACAGACCTGGGCAAGGCGGCAGAGAAGCTGGATATACGGGTATATCTGCATAGGGATGATATCAGAGAGGGAAACCCGGTCATGCGGATACTCTATGAGCCGCCGGACGATGAGAAAGAATATAATGTCATAGATGACGCAGAAGTGTACCGGATGACGATATATACGGATGGGCGGTCTTGATCTGACGCAAAAGACGGTTTTTGAAAGAAACACAATTTTATGTTATTTCTGTCATAATTCCTTCACAATTTGAGCCTATCTTTTGAAGTGTAAAAAGGAAATGGGTCCGGGCAGGATCTGATAAAGAAAAGAGGCAGTGGATCATGAGTGAAGGATATTATAACAATGATATAGAAAGGCAGACAGAGAAAAAGATAACGGAGAAGAAAGGGATGACAACAGGCAGGAAATGGGCGTCTCTCATCGCGATGGCGCTTGTGTTCGGACTTGTGGCAGGAGGGACGATGTTCGGCGTCAATACAGCGGCAGAACATCTGACCGGCAGAGACAAAGCACAGATCGGACAGACACAGACCACGAGCGCGGACGCTTCGTCAGATACGTCAGGCAGCGGCCAGGGGACTGTATCGGAAGTGGCGGCGAACGCCATGCCGTCACTGGTAACGATCTCGACTATGACTGTGGAGGAAATGAGAAATTTCTTTGGCGGGACCCAGCAGTATGAAGTAGAAGGCGCAGGGACCGGAGTCATTGTCGGGGAAAACGATACCGAACTGCTGATCGCCACGAATTATCATGTGGTAGAGGGCGCGACCAGCCTGTCAGTCGGATTCGTGGATGAGCAGAGCGCGGAAGCCCAGGTGAAAGGAACAGACGTCGATAATGACCTTGCGGTGGTATCTGTAAAACTCTCGAATATCCCGGATGATACGATGGATCAGATCAAGATCGCGACCATTGGCGATTCAGATGAACTGCAGCTGGGCGACCAGGTCGTAGCCATCGGAAATGCGCTGGGGTATGGACAGTCCGTGACGAGCGGATATGTGAGCGCACTGGACCGTGACCTGACTCTTACCTATGAGGACGGCACCACGATCACCTCCACAGGGCTGATCCAGACGGACGCGGCGATCAACTCAGGAAACAGCGGCGGCGCTCTCCTGAATATGAATGGTGAACTGATCGGGATCAATGAGGCGAAGAGTTCATCCACATCATCAGGAGCATCTGTAGATAATGTGGGATTTGCGATCCCGATCGACAAGGCACAGAGCAGCCTTCAGGAAATGATGAACCAGGAGACCAGAGAAAAAGTAGATGGGGATCAGGCGTCATATCTGGGCATCCAGGGCTCTGACGTGAGCGCGGAAGTGTCAGAACTGTACGGCGTTCCCTCCGGCGTAGTCGTGGCAGAGATCGTTGAAAACGGACCCGCTGCGGAGGCTGGCATGCAGAAAGGCGACATTATCACCGGATTCGATGGACGGACCATCAGCAGCATGGAACAGCTACAGCAGACATTAGAGTACTATGCCGCAGGAGAGGAAGTCGACGTCACCGTCCAGCGTTCCGATAACGGAGCATATCAGGAACAGACCCTCACCATAACCCTGGGTTCCGCAGCAGAACTGCAGAACCAGTAAAAGATACACTTATTTTCATCTCTCCAGGGAGCAGCGCCCACCGGGCGCGCCCCTCCCTCCCCTCGAATTTTCTACTGGACGTATCCGCTGATAAGAGGTAAAATTAAATAAAATATTGACCGGAGATCAAAAGAATTCTGGGCAAAATGCAGAAAGGAGATAACATTATGAGATCATTTGCGTATGTTATCACTGACAAGGCGGGGATCCATGCGAGACCTGCCGGAACGGTCGTAAAGGCGGCACAGAAATTTGCATCGGATATTCTGATAAAGAAAGGAGAAAAACAGGCGGATGCGAAGAAACTGATGCAGGTCATGGGACTTGGCGTAAAATGCGGTGAAGAGATCACTGTGGAAGTTTCAGGGGATGACGAGGAGACTGCATGTCCAACAGTGGAAGCTGTTTTCAGAGAACAGTTATGAGCGGGAAGCATGCAGGGAAGACGCAGCAAAAAAATGTGGAGGAAAAAAGGTTATGGGAAATATATGGCATGATATAAGTGAAGACAGGATATTTCCTACGGATTTTATCTCCGTGATCGAAATATCAAAGGGAAGTAAGAAAAAATATGAGCTGGATAAAGAGACAGGGCTCATCATCCTTGACAGGGTACTGTATACATCGACACATTACCCGATGAATTACGGGTTTATCCCGAGAACACTTGGAGACGACGGAGATCCGCTGGATGTCCTGGTCATGTGTTCGGAACCGCTGGAGCCGATGACGCTGGTGAGGTGTTATCCGATCGGCGTGATGAAGATGACGGACGGCGGGGCAGGTGATGAGAAAGTGATCGCGATCCCGTGGGCAGACCCGACTTATGAGGCATATACAGATATTTCTGAACTGCCGAAGCATATTTTCGACGAGATCAGGCATTTCTTTACCGTATATAAAGATCTGGAGGGAAAGAAGACAGCGGTAAACGAGTTCGAAGGGGCTCTCGGTGCGGTCCGGGTGATCGAGGAATGTATTGAGAGGTACAAAGAGAAATACGGGAAAAAACAGCCGGAATAACGGACCGGAAAGAGAATACATAGCAAAAGGAGAGATGGCTTATGGAAAAATTCGGAGAAAACGTAAAGAAACTTCTGCTGGCAGGGATCGGCGCGGTGGCTGTCACAGCGGAGAAATCAAAGGACCTTCTCGATGAGATGGTTGAAAAGGGAGAGCTTACTGTCGAGCAGGGCAAAGTTCTCAACGAAGAGCTGAAACACAACATCAAAAAGACTGTGAAGGAAAAGGTCAATGTATCTGTAAGACCGACGTCTCCGGAGGATCTGAGCGCCCTTCTTGATAAGATGACACCGGAGCAGCTCGCTGCCTTAAAAGAGCAGCTTGGCAGGATGGAAAAGGAAGAGTCTGCGGAGAAGAAAGACGCGGACAAGGAGCAGGAGAGCACGGATACGGATGAGTAACAGAGAACCGATCGAATACAATTCAAGGCTGAAGGAGATCACATCGGTCTTAAGAAAGCACAATATCACCCGGGGAGTCACGCCGAAGAAACTGAGGCTCATCATCGAGGATCTGGGTCCTACGTTTATCAAGCTGGGGCAGATCATGTCAATGCACTCGGATATCCTCCCGAAGCGCTACTGCGATGAACTGATGAAACTCCGTTCCGATGTGACTCCAATGCCGTACGAAGAAGTTATAGGGGTGATCGAGGAGTCCTATGGCAGGTCGTGGAAGAGAGTATTCTCTGAGATCGATCCGGTGCCGCAGGGCTCTGCTTCTATTGCCCAGGTGCACCGGGCGGTCCTGCGCACAGGTGAGGACGTTGTCGTGAAAGTACAGCGGAAAGGTATCTATGAGACGATGGCGCGGGATATCGCCCTGCTCCACAAGGCGGTGAAGCTCCTTCCGCCGGTCAGCATCAAGGGGATGGCGGACCTGGATCTTGTGCTTGATGAGATGTGGTCTGTCACGAGGGATGAGATGAACTTCCTGACCGAGGCATCGAACATGGAGGAGTTTGCCCGCAGGAACAAGGATGTGAATTTTGTCGGGACTCCGAAGCTTTATCAGCAGTTTACTACAGTCCATGTCCTGGTGATGGAATACATCGACGGCTGCGGGATCGATGATAAGGAGGCGCTCCTGGAGAATGGCTATGACCTGAGGGAGATCGGCACTAAGCTGGTGGACAATTTTATCAAGCAGGTTATGGATGACGGATTCTTTCACGCGGATCCCCATTCGGGCAATGTAAAGATCCGCGAGGGCAAGATCATCTGGATCGATATGGGGATGATGGGAAGACTCACTGAACATGACCGGGAAGTGATCGGGAGAGCGGTGCAGGGAATCGCCCTGAATGATGTGGGGATGATCCTGAACGCGGTCATGGCGATCGGAGAGTTCAAAGAAAAACCGGATCAGCGTCAGCTCTACGAGGGGATCAACGCGCTCCTGACAAAGTACGGCAATACCGGCATAGGAAATATCAATGTGGCTGAGGTCATGTCAGACCTTATGGACGTGATGAAGGACAATAAGATCAAGATGCCCCACGGACTGACCATGCTGGCGCGGGGGCTGACACACATGGAGGGGGTCCTCGCCGATATCGCTCCGGACATCAATATGGTGGAGATCGCCACATCCCACATGGCAGGGAATATGTTCCGGGAGTTTAACCTGAAAAAAGAGCTGAAGAGCAGTGGCAAGAGTATTGTCAAGTCACTCAGAAAGGCGCTGGATATTCCGTCCCTTGTGGCAGACATGATGCATGAGTATCTTCTGGGACAGGCAAAGATCACGCTGGATCTGCAGGTCACAAATGACCTGGCGCAGCTTTTAAGGAGACTGGTCCGCAACATCGTCATGGGACTGTGGGTCATGGCGCTCCTGATCAGTTCCAGCATCATCTGCACCACGGATATGACGCCGAAAGTGTTCGGGATCCCGGCGCTCGGTGCGTTTGGATATTTGATGGCGTTTATCATCGTGATGTACGTTTTTATCAAACATATGCTGTCGAGAAAGTGACAGAATTTTCAGAAAATGGCGTTAAAAGGTGCCAGGTACTTTTTCAAAAGTGCCTGGCACCTTTTGTGAATATTTTCTGAATTTTCTTGACATTGGACACAACTGGTGATAGAATGCAGAAAAATAAAACATTACTTTAAACCGTTGAAGCGGAGATCAAAGCAGTCATGCGCGCACAGAGAGTCCGGGAAGGTGAGAGCCGGGTCGAGATGCAGTCTGCCAAATGGACCGCGGAGGGCGCAGTCAAAGGACTTTTTGTCTGAGTATTCTGCGACGTGTGGGCATACGTCAGTTGCCGGGGATATGCTGGTATCCTGCAGAGCGCACGGGGAAATCCTGTGAATCAAGGTGGCACCGCGGAGTTTTTAGAATTATCGTCCTTGACAGAATCGTCGTATTCTGCCAGGGACTTTTATTTTGTCCAAAAGTCCGATGTGCGCCGGGCTAATAGAAGACGCCTTGAAAGCAGCGCTTTCAGAAGGCGGCTTCTGTTAGAACGGCATAGGGCGGACGCCCGCAGCGAGAAGGAGCGCGAAGTGCGGATTCGAGCTGCAGCACATCGGAGGGAAGAAAAAGGAAGGCGGCAGGAACGGCATCAGCAGAAAAGGAGGTCCTTATGGAAGAAAAGACATTGAAACAGATCCAAACCTGTGCACAGAGATCCGGGTGACGGCACGGTCAGAGGACGGCGAAGTCATGGCGATAAAACACAGACAGTATCCGATCTATGGGATACAGTTTCATCCTGAATCTGTGATGACGCCGGAGGGACACCGGATGATAGAAAATTTCGTCCGATCGGTTACAAGGAAAAAAGATGTGAAATGAAAATAAGTTAACTTCAATTAATTTAAGCAAATCAATGAAAATAGATTTTTAGAAATTATAAGATTAACAGGAGGCAGAACATTATGATCAAAGAAGCAATCATCAAACTTTCACAGAAACAGGATCTCACTTACGAAGAAGCAGAACAGGTCATGAACGAGATCATGGAAGGGCAGGCAACGGATGTACAGAAATCGGCTTATCTCACTGCCCTTTCCATGAAAGGAGAGACCATCGACGAGATCACCGCGTCGGCCGCCGGGATGAGAGCACACTGCATCAAGCTGCTCCACAATATGGATGTGCTTGAGATCGTGGGGACCGGCGGAGACGGAGCGAACTCATTTAATATCTCCACTACTTCTGCCATGGTCATCGCGGCAGCGGGAGTGCCGGTGGCAAAACATGGAAACAGAGCGGCTTCGTCCAAGTCGGGTGCGGCAGACGTGCTGGAGGCTCTGGGAGTGAAGATCGACCTTCCGCCGGAACGGAGCGCAGAATTGTTAAAAGAGATACAGATCTGTTTCCTCTTCGCCCAGAACTATCATATCGCAATGAAGTATGTGGCGCCGATCCGGAAAGAACTGGGGATCCGGACTGTCTTCAATATCCTTGGTCCGCTGTCCAACCCGGCGGGAGCCAACATGGAGCTGATGGGCGTCTATGAGCAGGAACTGGTGGAACCGCTGGCACAGGTCATGGCAAAGCTGGGAGTTGTCCGGGGAATGGTTGTCTACGGACAGGATAAACTGGATGAGATCTCCATGAGCGCGCCAACCTCTGTGTGTGAGATCCGGGACGGATGGTTCCAGTCCTATGAGATCACGCCGGAGCAGTTCGGCTATACACGCTGTTCAAAGGAAGAACTGACGGGAGGGACGCCGGAGGAGAACGCGGAGATCACAAGAGCGATCCTCCGGGGCGAGGAGCGTGGGGCAAAACGATGCGCGGTGTGCCTGAACGCCGGAGCGGCGATCTATATTGCAGGAAAGGCACAGTCTATGGAAGAGGGCGTGCGGATGGCGGAAAAGATCATCGACGATGGAAACGCGATGAAGAAGCTGGAGCAGTTTATCGAGGAGAGCAGAAAATGAATATCCTGAATACGATCGTAGAGAGAACAAAAGAGCGGATCGGGGAAGAAAAGAGAAAGATCCCTCTGTCAGAGATGAGGGCGCGTGCAGAAACGTCGGCAAGAGAGGCGGAGAAAACGGCGAAGGCAGAGAAAGCGGCGAAAGCAGAGAAAGCACCGGAGGGGGATGTGCCGGAAGAAAATATGCCGGCGTTTGAACGGACGCTCAGGATGGAAGGGCTGTCCTTTATCTGTGAAGTGAAGAAGGCGTCTCCCTCCAAAGGGCTGATCGCGAAGGAGTTTCCTTATCTGGAGATCGCGGAAGATTACGAAAAGGCGGGAGCGGCCGCGATTTCCTGCCTGACCGAACCTTACTGGTTCCGGGGGAGTGACCGGTATCTGGAAGAGATCGCAGGGCGGGTTTCTATCCCGGTCCTGAGAAAGGATTTTACCTGTGACGAATATATGGTGTATCAGGCGAAAGCGCTGGGAGCGTCAGCGGTCCTTCTGATCTGTTCGGTGCTGGATGATCAGGAACTGAAAGCCTGGCATCAGCTTGCCGGAGAACTGGGCATGTCGGCTCTGGTGGAAGCCCACAGCGCAGAAGAAATCGAGCGGGCAAAGAAGGCAGGAGCACGGATCGTCGGGGTGAACAACCGCGATCTGAAGGATTTTACCGTGGATATCGGACACAGCATCGAACTGCGCAGGCTGGTCGGTCCAGATACGGTGTTTGTGTCCGAAAGCGGCATCCGCGGACCGGAGGATATGCGGGCGCTCTATGAGAACGGCACAGACGCAGTCCTGATCGGCGAGATGCTGATGCGTGCCACAGACCGTCAGGAAGCGCTTTTGAGCCTGAAAAAAGCTGTGGCAGAGGAGGAAAGACTGTGACAAAGATCAAGATCTGCGGCCTGAGCCGCCCGGAGGACATTGATTACGTCAATGAGGCACGTCCGGATTACTGCGGGTTTGTCATCGGCGTGCCTTCAAGCAGGAGAAATATATCTGTCGAGACGCTGTACCGCCTGCGGAGCCGGCTTTCGGATCAGGTCACGGCAGTCGGAGTTTTCGTCAACACGGAGGCAGAGCTGCCGGCCCGGCTTCTGAAGGACGGAGTGATCTCTCTGGCACAGCTCCACGGGCAGGAAGATGAGGCGTATATCAGGAAGGTCAGAGAGTTGTCCGGGATATCCGGCGGGAGGATCATCAAAGCCTTTCCGGTGAGGAGACGGAAGGATGTGGAGAGAGCTTTTAAGAGCAGCGCGGATATGGTGCTTCTGGATCATGGGAAAGGCGGTACGGGAGAGCGGTTTGACTGGAGCCTGCTGGAAGGCAGGGCGCATAAAAGAAAAAAAGAAAAACCGTTTTTCCTGGCCGGCGGGCTGACCCCGGAAAATATTCCGGAGGCGGTCAGAAGATACGGGCCATATGGCGTGGATCTGAGCAGTGCCGTGGAAACGGACGGCAGGAAAGACAGAGAGAAGATATTGGCGGCAGTAGCTGCGGTAAGGAGCGTAGAGTGATGAAGAAAGGAAGATATGGCATCCACGGCGGACAGTATATCCCTGAGACGCTGATGAATGCGGTAAAGGAACTTGAGGAAGCGTATGAGTTTTATAAGAAAGATCCCGGTTTTCAGACAGAACTGACGGAACTGTTAAATGAATATGCGGGAAGACCGTCCCGCCTGTACTTTGCCCGGAGGATGACAGAAGATCTGGGCGGGGCAAAGATCTATCTGAAAAGGGAGGATCTCAATCACACAGGAGCGCATAAGATCAACAATGTCCTGGGACAGATCCTTCTGGCAAAGAAGATGGGGAAGACCCGGGTGATCGCGGAGACAGGAGCCGGGCAGCACGGTGTTGCGACAGCGACGGCGGCGGCTCTGATGGGAATGGAGTGCGAGGTGTTCATGGGAGAGGAGGATACGAAACGTCAGGCTCTCAATGTCTACCGGATGCGTCTTCTGGGAGCAAAGGTACATGCGGTCACATCCGGGACGGCAACGCTGAAAGATGCGGTCTCAGAGACTATGAGAGAGTGGACAAAGCGGATAGACGATACTCATTACGTATTGGGATCCTGTATGGGACCTCATCCCTTCCCGGAGATCGTGCGGGATTTCCAGTCTGTGATCTCGAGAGAGATCAAGGAGCAGCTCATGGAGAAAGAAGGCCGCCTGCCGGATGCGGTGCTTGCCTGCGTGGGAGGCGGGTCAAATGCCATCGGCGCATTCTATCATTTCATTGAGGATGAAAACGTCCGCCTGATCGGCTGCGAGGCGGCAGGACGGGGGATTGACACGGCGGAGACCGCGGCTACGATCGCCACCGGGAAGCTGGGAATATTCCACGGCATGAAATCCTATTTCTGCCAGGATGAGTATGGACAGATCGCACCGGTATACTCGATTTCCGCAGGCCTGGATTATCCGGGCGTAGGACCGGAACACGCGTACCTGTATGATAAAGGAAGGGCGGAATATGTGGCTGTGACCGACGACGAGGCAGTGGACGCCTTCGAATATCTGTCCTGGACGGAGGGGATCGTCCCCGCCATTGAGAGCGCTCACGCTGTGGCATATGCAAGGAAACTGGCGCCGGAGATGGGGAAAGATCAGATCATGGTGATCAACATTTCCGGCAGGGGCGACAAGGACTGCGCCGCCATCGCAAGATACAGAGGGGAGGATATTTATGAGTAGGATACAACAGGCATTTCAGGATAAAAAAGCGTTCATTCCGTTTATCACCTGCGGGGATCCGGATCTTGAGACAACGGAGAAGCTGGTGTACGCGATGGAGGAGGCGGGGGCGTCTTTGATCGAACTGGGAATTCCCTTCTCCGATCCCACGGCAGAGGGACCGGTCATCCAGGAGGCGAGCCTGAGAGCGCTCTCAGGCGGTGTGACCGCGGATAAGATCTTTGACATGGTGAAACGGATCCGGCAGAGGAGCCAGATTCCGCTGGTGTTCATGACCTATGCGAATGTGGTCTTCTCGCGGGGGATCGGTCATTTTGCGAGACAGGCAGCGGAAGCCGGGATAGACGGACTGATCCTGCCGGATGTACCCTTTGAGGAGAAGGAAGAGTTTGACGGTGTCTGCCGTGAGTATGGGCTGGATTTCATCTCGCTGATCGCGCCTACTTCCCATGAGAGGATCCGCATGATTGCGGAGAATGCCGAAGGGTTTGTCTACTGTGTTTCCTCTCTCGGCGTGACGGGGACGAGAAGTTCGATCACTACAGATACCGGAGCTATGGTGCAGATGGTAAAAGAGTCGAAAGACATTCCCTGTGCGGTAGGGTTCGGGATTTCCACACCGGAGCAGGCGTCGAAGATCGGGGCGACCTGTGATGGTGTGATCGTAGGAAGTGCTATCGTGAAGCTTTGCGCGCAGTACGGAAGAGAATGCGTGCCTCGTGTGGCGGAATATGTGAAGAAGATGGTTGAGGCACTGAAACCGCGCGGGATGAAATAAACAGTCTGTTGATACAGTGTTAACTGCAGCCGTGACAGCAGGGAAATCCCGGTGATCTTCAATGCGAAATTGAAAATCACCGGGGTTTTTGCTAGAATGATTACAGACAGAAGGAGGTCGTTATGAAAAAGAACAGAAAAGTTCCCATCATCCGCAGTTTCGGTTATGCTTTTGAGGGGATCTGGACGGGGATCAAAAAAGAACGGAATATGAAGATCCACTGCCTGGCGGTCATCCTTGTGACGGCGGCAGGGATATTTTTCGGGATCACAGCCACGGAGTGGTGCATCTGCTTTCTGCTGTTCGGGATGGTGGTCTCACTGGAACTTGTGAACACGGCAGTGGAGGCTGTAGTGGATCTGGTGACGGAGGAGAAAAAGCCGCTGGCTAAGATCGCGAAGGATACGGCTGCAGGAGCGGTGTTATTTACTGCGATCATGGCCGTGTTTATCGGGTGCATCATTTTTATCCCGTATGCATTTGAATGGTTAAGATCTGTCTTTTGACGGAGAGTGTTTGACTTCACAGACTCTTGCTGATACAATACTAAATGTGCCGGAAAGGCAGAAGAGAAAGGAAGGGCATTTACAGATGGAAGAGAAAAAGACAGCAGTCACAAAACAGGAAACACTGGCAGCGCTGAGAAAGCCGGGCGAGCTTTATGCGGTCATGTCCCAGGCGACAAGGATGCCCTTTGTAAAGTGTGACGAAGAGACATTTGATGATGAAGTTTTTCTGTATTACAGAGTGGAAGATGCAAAAGAGAAGGCGGAACAGCTTACGAATGAGCGCTACCGTACTGCGGTTGTAAAGATCGAGGAGAAACAGCTTCTCGGCTTTTACTCAAATCTCTATACAATGGGCGTGAACTGTCTGGCGGTCAACGACGGGACAGATACAGCGATCCGGATCCAGCTGGAGGACCTTGTCAGGAGAAAAAGGCCGGAGGACCTTCCGGAAGGCAAGCGCGTGATTGAGAATGCGGCGCTCCACCTTACCGCCCTGTATTTTATGCAGGAGATGAGAAGACTGGAGAAGCCGGAGCCGACAGAAGAGTTAAAGGAACTGCAGGAAGAACTCCTTGCCCATTATCAGAAGGGGACTTATATAGTGGCACTCCAGGAGGACGGACAGATCCCCGTGCTCAAGCAGAAGGATGGGAGTATTTATCAGCCCATCTTTACTGACGTGATCGAATTCCAGAAGTTCAGCAGGGGCAAGAAGATGAAGATGGCGGCGATCCCGGCAGAGAAGATACCGGAAGTCCTTGTCCCGGAGGCAAAGGGCGTGGCGGTCAATCCGTTTGGCGTGAACGTCCAGCTTCAGGTGGCGCGGAAAAAACAGCAGCCCGCGCCGAACGCATGAAAGATATAGGAAAAGAAACAGCAAAGTGTGCGCATCGTCGCACACTTTTTAAACTGGATGGAAAAGCAGAAGAAAAGGAGTCGAGAGTATGATCCAGACAATAGGCATCCCGCGCGGGCTGATGGTCTACCGGGAGGGCGTACTGTGGAAAAATTTCTTTGAAGAGCTGGGATTTCAGTGCGTTTTCAGCCCGAAGAGCGACAGGAGGATCCTGGAGAACGGGACGGGCAGGGCGATCGATGAGACATGCCTGCCCTTTAAAATGTATCTGGGACATGTTATGGAGCTGATCGGAAAATGCGACGCTGTATTTGTCCCTCGTATGGGCGGGTATCTGTCAAAGGAGAAGATGTGCACGAGATATGAGGCGCTGCCGGATCTGGTGCGGAATATTTTTCGGGAAGAACAGGTGAAGCTCCTTACAGTCAGTTATGACTGGTACGATAAGACAAAAGAGGAAAGAGTGTACCAGGAACTGGGAGCAGAACTTGGAAAGACGAAGAAAGAGGTCAAGAAGGCATATGCACATGCCAGGAAGAAGCAGGACGCATGGCTGAAAGGAAAAGAGAAGGCGCAGACCCAGATTTTAGAGAGCAAAAAGGTGAAGATCCTCATAGCGGGGCACCCCTATGTCCTCCACGATGCGTATATGGGCGGGGAACTGGCAAGGATCCTGGAGAAGATGGATGCGGATGTGCTGTATACGGATCATGTGAACAGGGACAGCGCGCTCAAGAGAAGTTATGAGTTCTCCAGAGTCATGCCCTGGCTGATCAACAGGGAGATGGCCGGCGCGGCGATGCTCATGAAGAACAGGGTGGACGGGATCATGATCGTCAGCGCGTATCCGTGCGGTCCGGATGCCCTGGTCAATGACATGCTCATGCGGAGGCTGAAGGGGCTCCCTGTGCTGAGCCTGACCCTGGACGCTCAGAGCGGGACAGCGGGTACTGAGACCAGGATAGAAAGTTTTATGGATATTATCAAATATCAGAAGGCAGGCGGCTATGGAACTTAAGATAAATGACAAAAAGAAGATCGCATTTCCAAGGTTTAACCACTATGGTCATCCGATCCGCTATATCGTCGAGCATGGACTGGAGGCGCAGTTCATCCAGCTGCCTCCGGCGACGAAGGAGACCACGGACCTGGGGAGCAGATACAGTCCGGATTATGCGTGCGCACCGTTTAAGCATACTCTGGGGAGCCTGATCGAGGCGGTGGAAGCAGGAGCGGACGTTCTGGTGGAGACCGGAGGACTGTGCAGGCTGGATTATTACGGAGAACTCCAGAAGGAGATCATCCGGGAACTGGGATACAAGTGTGAGTTCATCAACCTTGCAGAATATATGGGCGGAAAGAAGAAAGAGTGGCTGAAGCTGGCAAAGCACATCAATCCGAAACTCAATCCTGCGAAGTTTGCTGCAGGAGTTTACGACGGTGTCAAGATGGCGGAGTATATCGATGAGATCGAAGCGCTGTACTTTGAGAATGCGGGATTTGAAGCTGAGGAGGGAAGTTATAAAAGGGTCTATAAGAAATTCCTCCTGAAAATGCAGATTGCAGAAAATAAAAATGAGATCAAAGATGCATATCAGACGGCAAAGCAAGAAATGAGTGAACTAAAACAGCGGATTCCGGAACACCCGGTCCGGATCGGCATCGTAGGAGAATACTTCACGGTGATGGATGAACATTCCAATCAGTTCCTCCAGGAAAAGCTGGTGCGCCTGGGAGCGTCAGTCTACCGCTTCATGAATGTGACAAACTGTCACTTCCGGGCGAAAGAGACTGCGCTGCGCCCAAAGATCCGGGAGTATGTCCGGTACAATATGGGACCGACTACTACCTGGACCGTGAACTCGGCACTGGATTATGCGAAGCGGGGGTTCGACGGGATCATCCATGTCAAGTCGTTCGGGTGCACCCCGGAGATGGACGCTGTCCCTGTACTCCAGAACATCAGCAAGGATCACCATATCCCTGTCCTTTATCTCAGCTATGACATGCAGGACAGTGACACAGGATTAGATACAAGGCTTGAGGCTTTTTACGACATGCTAGAGAGGAAGAAGAAGGTATTACGATGAAGAAAAAAGCTTATCTCGGGATCGATATCGGTTCGATCTCCACAAAGGGCGTTATCATAAACGATAAAAATGAATTCCTCGCAGAGTGTTATCTCTGGACAGAGGGAAATCCGACAAAGGCGACAAAAGAGGTGCTCCACTCACTTCAGGAGCAGTTTGACGCGCAGGAGTATGAGATCGTATCCTCCGGGACAACGGGAAGCGCGAGAAAACTGGTGGGGAGCATGATCGGGGCTCAGGTGGTAAAAAATGAGATCACTGCCCATGCGGTGGGGACGACTACGCTGCATCCGGAGGTGCGGACGATCCTGGAGATCGGAGGGCAGGACTCAAAGATCATCTGTGTGGAGAATGGAGTGGCTGTGGATTATGCCATGAACACACTCTGCGCGGCAGGGACCGGTGCGTTCCTCTCCAGCCAGGCACACCGCCTGGGCGTGGAAGTAGAAGAGTTCGGCGAGATCGCCCTGAAAGCCGGGAAGGCGGCGCCGATCGCGGCACGGTGTACTGTGTTCGCGGAGTCGGACCTGGTACACAAACTGCAGGTGGGATGTCCGAAGGAAGAGATCATCGCAGGGCTGTGCAAGGCGGTTGCCGGAAATTATCTCAACAATGTGGCAAAAGGAAAGAAGATCATCGCTCCGGTCGTATTCCAGGGCGGTGTCAGCAAAAATGCCGGGGTTGTCAAGATGTTTGAGGAAGAACTGGGAATGCCTGTGATGGTGGATGAGAAAGGGCATCTTATGGGAGCCTTCGGTATCGCAGTGCTGGCAAAGGAGAGCCAGGATGAGAGGGAGTTCTCTTTTGATGTGGCTGACATGGAGTTTAAGACCAGGGAAGTGACCTGCGGAAAATGTGCAAACCACTGTGAGATCATATGTGTCTACAGGGAAGGACAGTTGATCGATTCCTGGGGAAACCGGTGCGACAACGGAGCGATAAGGATTCAGTAAAATGTAAAAAGAAATAAAAAGATTATCTGTAAAATAAAAAAGTAATGACGATAGAGGAGGGATTTCTATGCCAGTATTTGATTTTAATGATTCGGCGGATCAGAAACAAGGTCCAGTATGTACTTATTCTATTTTTCGGACGAACGGATCAGAGCCGTCCCCGGAACATCCTATCCTTGTTCTGGACAGCCGGGGAAAAAGCCTGAAACATCATTCCAGGGGCGTATTTACCAACCCGGTCAAACGGACCGCCTTTGAGGCAGAAGGAGAGGACGGAGTCGTGAGCGCAGATATCCTGCAGATCGACGCACGTTTTGTGAGCCTTCTGAAATGGCTGGGAGAAAATCACATCAACGTGCGCCTTTCCGGGGCAGAGACAGAAGCAGGGTATTCTGTATACAAAATAAGAGAGATCGCGTTCGGCGGCGGACACAAGCTGTCAGCAGAGGACGGATTTCTCCAGTTCATGATCGAACGGCTCCTCGCCAGTGACGCGCCTTCCGAGGAGGCTGAGGATGAAGATGAGGAGGAGACCGGTGACAGCATGAAGCTGACCAGTATCCAGAGTATTACGGATTTCATGAACTGTGCCGGAAGGACTCTTCCGGACAACATCCGTCTCTGGGCAAGGCGGAATCTTGCGGTGGCCAGATCCCACGAAGTGTCGGCGGAGGAACGGCGCCATGCCCAGCGCGCCCTGTCCATCATGATGAACATCCAATGGAAAAGCAATTATTTTGAATCCATAGATGTTGATGAAGCACGAAAGATACTTGATGAAGAACTTTACGGGATGGAGAAAGTAAAACAGAGGATCATTGAGACGATCATCCAGATCAACCGGACCCACACGCTGCCGGCATATGGGCTTCTGCTGATCGGACCTGCAGGGACAGGAAAGTCACAGATCGCTTACGCGGTAGCTCGGATCCTGAAACTTCCATGGACGACTCTGGATATGAGTTCCATCAACGATCCGGAGCAGCTTACCGGAAGCTCCAGGATCTATGCGAACGCGAAACCGGGGATCATCATGGAAGCCTTCTCCGCTGCAGGAGAATCCAGCCTCGTCTTTATCATCAATGAGCTGGATAAAGCTGCTTCCGGAAAAGGAAATGGAAATCCGGCGGACGTTCTCCTGACCCTGCTGGACAACCTGGGATTTACAGATAACTATATGGAGTGTATGATCCCGACCACAGGCGTCTACCCGATCGCGACGGCAAACGACAGGGATCAGATCAGCGCACCGCTGATGTCACGCTTTGCTGTCATTGAGATCCCGGATTACACGCCGGAGGAAAAGAAGATCATCTTTTCAAGGTATGCTCTCCCGAAGGTCATGAAGCGGATCGGCATGCGAAAAGAAGAGTGTGTGCTGACAGAAGAGGCGCTGGATGCAGTCGTTGATCTGTATAAAGGGACCAGCGGCATCCGCGACCTTGAGCAGGCGGCAGAGCATCTCGCCGCACATGCCCTGTACCAGATCGAGGCGGATCATGTGGATTCTGTGCTGTATGATGCAGAGATGGTGAGGGAACTGCTGCCGTAAAAGCACATAAGGGACTTCGCAGATTTTGGCAGAAACATTGTCTTTCTCCTCTTTGATTGCTATAATTGCATTATGGGAACTCAGGCTTTAGACTCAGACATTACAGAAGAGATGGGAAGAAACGGTCATGGCAGTTATTTTGTATATCAGAAAAGATTACTTCAGAGGGGTGACCTTATCGGACAAGAGTGCACACATCCTCGAATTTCATTACAATGGTCAGAATGTGGATGTGTTTGACAATGGCAGACAGGTCTTTCATCTGGAATACTTTCTGGAGAGCAAGTTTAAAGCGAATATAATGGAATTCTATGTGACAGATATCACTCTCCGGGGAAAAGGCTACGGCAAAGTGTGCATGCTGGAGATCCTGGATCAGCTGAAGAAGAAGCAGGTCACTTTGATCAAAGCACCGATCGGATATGAACTGGCGCCTGTCGGGTATACCGGGCCGGAGCAGTATCTGCAGCTCATGACAGAATTTTATGAGAAGACGGGATTTTCGATCAGCGGAGACGGAGATGCCGCGATCCAGATCCTGGGATAAGATGATCACACAGGACAGATACGAGACAGCACAGGAAGATAATTGGGAAAATTGCACAGTTTTTTCAGTAATAAATTAGATAAAATTACAGGGTTGACTATTTTGGGCAATCTTGTATATACTAATCAAGGAAAATAAATACGCGATAGTGTGTTACTGTAAGGCAGGCATAAACTATCCTTTAGACTCACAGCAAAAGTGAGCAAAAAGGATCAGTTTATGCTTTTTTTGCGTCCCAGCTTCAAGCCCTGCACCTGTACAAGAGGGCGTTCGGAAAGCGCGCTTTCCAGAACGTCATATTGTACAGGTATAGGGCGCCAGCCCGCGACCGAGCCGGAGCGAAAGCGGAGGCGAGGTGCGCAGCAGGGCTTGAAGCGTCCGGAGGAGAAGAGGGCGTTCGGAAAGCGCGCTGATCGTGTAAATGAGAGTGAAAGAAGGAGGAAAAAACATGAAAGACAAGATTTTTGGTGTACTGCAGAGAGTCGGACGGAGTTTCATGCTCCCGATCGCGATCCTTCCGGTGGCAGGTCTGCTCCTGGGGATCGGAAGTTCTTTTACGAATGCGACAACTATTGAGACATACGGGCTGCAGGCGATCCTGGGGGACGGGACAGTGCTCCATGCTCTGCTTACGATCATGAGCCGTGCGGGAAGTATTATTTTTGATAACCTGCCCATTATCTTTGCGGTCGGTGTGGCGATCGGTATGGCAAAGAAGGAGAAAGAGGTTGCGGCTCTTGCGGCGATGATCTCGTTTTTTGTCATGAACGCGACGATCAGCGGTATGCTGAACGTACAGGGAGAGATCCTTCCTGACGGAACGATCGCAGAGGATGTGCTGAGTGGAACGATCGTGAATGTCTGCGGTATCCAGACTCTTCAGATGGGCGTGTTTGGAGGTATCATCGTAGGGCTGGGCGTTGCGGCATTGCACAATAAGTTTTACAAGATCCAGCTTCCCAACGCGCTGTCATTTTTTGGCGGCTCAAGGTTTGTGCCGATCATTGCTACCATCACTTATGTGGGAGTCGGCATTCTGATGTATTTTATCTGGCCGGTGGTACAGAACGGGATCTACGCTCTGGGCGGGCTGGTCACAGGAACAGGCTACCTGGGAACACTGATCTTCGGCATCATCAAACGTGCGCTGATCCCCTTTGGCCTGCACCATGTATTCTATCTTCCCTTCTGGCAGACTGCAGTGGGAGGTACGATGGAAGTTGCGGGACAGATCGTGGAAGGCGGACAGAATATCTTTTTTGCACAGCTGGCTGACCCGGCTACGGTACATTTCAGTGCAGATGCGACCAGATATTTCTCGGGTGAGTTTATTTTCATGATCTTCGGACTTCCCGGTGCGGCTCTTGCTATGTACCGCTGCGCGAAACCGGAGAAGAAGAGACAGGCGGGAGGACTTCTGCTTTCAGCAGCGCTTGCATGTATGCTGACCGGGATCACAGAGCCTCTTGAATTCTCCTTCCTTTTCGTTGCCCCGATCCTGTTCGTCGTTCAGGTGATCCTTGCCGGAGCGGCATATATGATCGCACATATTTTGAATATTGCGGTGGGACTGACTTTTTCTGGCGGATTTCTGGATCTGTTCCTGTTTGGGATCCTTCAGGGAAATGAAAAGACAAGCTGGCTGCGCATCATTCCGGTTGGGATCATTTACTTTATCCTGTACTATGCGATCTTTACTGTGCTGATCAAGAAAATGAACCTGAAGACGCCTGGACGGGAAGATGACGATGCGGAGACAAAGCTGTATACAAAGGCTGACTATAAGGCAAAGCAGGGAGAGGCAGCAGGCGGCGCTGCGGCGGCAGACGGAGATGAGAAGAGCGTCCTTATCACACAGGGGCTTGGAGGAAAGAAAAACATATCTGATGTAGACTGCTGTGCGACAAGGCTGCGCTGTACTGTCGTAAAACCGGAACTCGTAAACGAAGGGATCCTGAAGGCGACATCTCCGTCCGGTATCATACGGAAAGGGCAGGGAATCCAGATCATCTATGGACCGTCTGTATCTGTTATCAAGTCAAATCTGGAGGATTATCTTGAGACGGCCCCGAATGAGGAATATATTGTGGAAGATACGGTGGCGGATCAGGAAACTGCCAAAGAGGATGAAAGTTCCACGACAGGAAATGCGGCGGACGCAGACCGCTCTGGAACGGCCGGGGAAGTGAAAGTGCAGAAAGTGCTCTGTGCCCCTGTTTCGGGAGAAGCAGCACCGATCACAGAGGCGTCCGACGAAGCTTTTGCCGGCAAGATGATGGGAGACGGATATATCGTGCGCCCGCAGGAGGGGATGGCTTATGCCCCGGAAGATGCAGAGGTTTCCTTTGTGTTCCCGTCGAAACACGCTGTAGGGCTTCGGAGTGCTGACGGAACAGAATATCTGATCCATATTGGTGTGGACACGGTGAACCTGAACGGAGAAGGGTTCGAGGCATACGTAAAAGACGGAGATCAGGTGAAAAAGGGTGACAAGCTCATAGGGTTTGATATAAAATATATAAAGGAACACGCAAAATCGGATGAGTGCATCATTGTGTTTGCCAGCCTTCAGGAAGGCGAGGAGATCCGGCTGACAAAGAACGGAAAAGTCACAAAGCTGGATGAAACGGCGGAGATCGTAAGTGTTTGAATTCAGACGAGGCCATAAGATCACGATCTGGTGAAATACAGAGAAACGCGGTAGTATGATAAAGACCGACCATGAGGAAAGGCAGAGACCGGAGGGGGGACAGCATGTATCGGATCATCAAAGTACTGAATAACAACGGGCTTTTAGTATATGACGAGCAGACCAGAAAGGAACTGATCTTCCTCGGAAGCGGAGTGGGATTCGGAAGAAAGCCGACGGAGAAGGTCTCGGAGATAAGAGGGGCAAAGGTCTATTCTCTTGTCACCCGGCAGAAAGACCAGTCTATCCTCAAGGTCGTCAATGGGATCCGACCGGAATTTATCGAAGTGGCAGGACGGATCATTGAAGAGGCAGAGAAAGTGTTTCAGGAAGTGGACCATGAGATCCTTCTTCCTATGGCGGACCACATTGCGCTGGCCGCGAAACGGGCGCGGGAGAACCGTCAGATGCCTAACCCATTCACTCCGGACATCCGGGTTCTGTTCGCCAAAGAATATTCTGTGGCATGCGCAGGCAGGGAGATCATCCGGGAAATGACAGGATATGAGATCACGGATGATGAAGTGGGGTTTATCACGCTGCACATCCATGCAGGACTCTCAGATGAGCAGGTGTCTGTGGCTCTTGATACGACCCGGATCATCAACGAAGGGATCGAGATCATCGAGAAAGCGTTTGGTCAGAAGCTTCCGAAAGACTCTCTTGGATGTACTCGTCTGATGAGCCATCTGTACTATATGATCGCCAGGACGCGGCGGGGTGAATTGACGCAGGTGGATTTCAATGATTTTATATTTTCAAATTATCCGAAAACAGGAGAGACGGCACGGGAAGTGTGCCGGTTTATGGAACAGGAGCTGAAAAAGCCGGTCGGAAAAGAAGAGATCGGATTTCTGGCGATCCACATCCAGAGAGTGATCTCTCCGGAAACGGTCTGACAAGGTAAGCCTCTGCGCGGAACGCGGGTCTGGAAAATAAGAACTCATAGTTGTGTAAAGAAAGAAAATCGTCTATACTTTTTTCAGAGTATAGGCGATTTTTTTAGGAGGTTTGCAGCAATGTACAAGATCCTGATCATAGAGGATGACCTGACGATGGCACAGGCGATACAGAAGGAAATGACAGCGTGGGGGAATGAGGCGGAATACGTGCAGGATTTCCGCAATGTGATGAAGGATTTTGCGGAGTATGACCCGCATCTGGTGCTCCTGGATATCACGCTTCCGTTCTACAACGGATATCACTGGTGCAGTGAGATCCGGAAAGTGTCTGACGTTCCTGTTATATTTATCTCGTCTGCATCGGACAATATGAATATCATCATGGCTGTGAACATGGGCGGAGATGATTTCATCGCGAAGCCCTTCGATCTTGGAGTGCTTACGGCAAAGACGCAGGCGCTCCTCCGACGGACTTATGACCTGTCTGGAAAGATACCGATCCTGGAACACAGGGGAGCCATGCTGAACCTGTATGACACCTGTCTGACCTATGAGGGCGAGAAGATCAGCCTGACAAAGAATGAGTTCCGCATCCTGCAGACCCTGATGGAGAACAAAGGGAGGCTGGTCAGCCGGGATACACTGATGACAAAACTGTGGGAAACAGACGACTATATCGAGGAAAATACGCTGACGGTCAACATAGCCCGGCTGAGAAAAAAACTGGAGAATGCGGGGCTGAAGGAGTTCATCACAACGAAAGTGGGAGAAGGGTATATTATCGAGAAAACAGCGGAAACTTGACTTTGCCGGAAGCATATGCTATAGTGTGACTAGGCAAAAAGATAAAGCAAGTCCATATTGGACGACAAGCGAACGCCCCGGAGCCGCAATCTCCGGGGCGTTCTTCTCACATTACGGCGGAGCTGACCGAGGCTGGTTACCGACTATTCATCACGATCCAGCCATTTGCAGATGAGGTGGCAAACAACACCTGCCATGACCGTAATGATAAAAGATAAAGCAAAATCCATATTGGACACCCCCTTTCTGATACCAGTGTAGGGGCGGTAACATTAAAAGTATAACATAAAAAAGAATTTTTTTTAGCATAAGGATAAGAAGTTGTAAAGGAAGATGAAAGATATCATGAGATCTATTTACAGCCGCAGGTCATACATCCTGTGGGGGATCATCTGCATCCTGATCTTTGCGGCGGTCTTTGCGCTCTACGGCATTGATATGCGGGTGATCTGGTATCCGCTCCTGCTGTGCGCAGTGGTGACGGTCATTTTTCTCCTGCGCGGCATCGTAAGAGACAGAGAGAAACACAGAGAACTGGAAATGCTTCGGGACGCTCAGGATGTGGACCGGGAGATGCTGCCGAAGCCGGAGAGCAGGACAGAGGAGGATTATCAGGAAATCGTATGTACTGTGCAGGCAAGGCTGAGGAGTGAGAAAGAGGCTCAGGAGGAGGCGCGCAAAGACATGGAGGACTACTATGCCATGTGGGTCCATCAGATCAAGGCGCCGATCGCAGTGATGAACGTACTCCTCCAGCAGGCGGATACGGCGGAGAACCGGGAACTCCGGGCGGAGCTGTTCCGCGTGGAGCAGTATGCTGATATGGCGCTCAGCTATGTGCGGCTCGGAGAAGGGACATCGGATCTGGTCATACAGGAGTACGTGCTGGATGAGATCATCCGGAAGGCGGTCCGTAAATATGCCGGGCAGTTTATACGGAAAAAGATCCGGTTGATATATGAAGGAACGGACATCAGGGTGCTGACGGATGAAAAATGGCTGACTTTTATCATTGAGCAGCTGTTATCCAACGCCATAAAATATACGTCGGAGGGAAGTGTCACGATCACAGTGGACTCCGGGAAGAAGATGACGGTCACGGATACCGGGATCGGTATTGCGCCGGAAGACCTGCCGCGGATCTTTGAGAAAGGATACACCGGGTACAACGGACGGATGGATAAGAAATCCACCGGGATCGGGCTGTATCTGTGCAGGATGGCCGCGGAACGGCTGGGGCATAAGTTCACGGCTGTGTCGGAACCGGGCAGGGGCAGCAGCTTTACTGTCGATCTGGAATCCTACCCCTTCCAGGCGGAATGACCGGAAGCACAAACAGCAGAAAATGCTATAATATGTCTGCGGCGATCTGTAATATTACAGAAATGTCACATAGGACAGCCGGAATGTCACAGGATTCGATGTCGGCATTTCGGCTGTCCCTGTTATACTGATTTCCAGAAAGGGGAACTGCGGTGATCCGCTCAGGAACGGAAAGCGGCGGTACTCAGGAAACAAATAGAAGGAGGTCATGGAACATGGCTGTTTTGGAAGTGAAAAATCTGAAAAAGATATACAGGCCCCGGTTTGGCGGAAATCAGGTGCAGGCGCTCTCGCGGGTGACATTTTCTGTAGAAGAGGGCGAATATGTGGCGATCATGGGGGAGAGCGGTTCGGGAAAGACCACGCTGCTCAACATCATGGCGGCGCTCGACAAGCCGACGGAAGGGGTGGTCTGTCTGGACGGGAAGCCGCTGTCGTCAGTGAAGGAGAAAGATATCGCGCAGTTTCGGAGGGACAATCTGGGATTTGTTTTCCAGGAATTCAATCTGCTGGATACGTTTAACCTGAAGGATAATATCCTGCTCCCGCTGGTGCTGAAAGGAGTTCCCTATAAGGAGATGCCGGGAAAACTCCTTCCCATCGCCAGGGAGCTGGGTATCGAGAGCCTGCTGGAAAAATATCCATACGAGGTGTCGGGAGGTCAGAAGCAGAGGGCGGCTGCAGCGCGGGCACTTATCACAGACCCGAGGATCCTCCTTGCCGATGAACCTACCGGAGCGCTGGACTCCCGGTCCACGGACGAACTGCTGGATCTCTTTGCAAGGATCAACCGGAGAGGGCAGACGATCCTCATGGTGACCCACTCCGTGAAGGCGGCAAGCCGGGCGGGAAGGGTCCTGTTCATCAAAGACGGCGAGGTGTTCCATCAGGTCTACAGAGGGAACATGTCCGATGAACAGCTCTATCAGAAAGTGTCAGATACTCTGACCATGCTCGCGACAGGCGGTGACAGAAGATGAGGGGCGGTTTTTATATCAGGCTTGCAGCCACGGGGGTATCGAAGAACAAGAAACTTTACTATCCGTATATCCTGACCTGCATCTGTATGGTCATGATGTACTATATCATCTCCTTTTTGTGCAGGAGCGAAGAGTTCAAGAAAGTGCCGGGTGCGGCGACGCTGCAGAGTATCCTGGGATTTGGCGTGATGGTGATCGCGATCTTCTCCCTGATCTTTCTGTATTACACGAATTCCTTCCTGATCCGGAGACGGCAGAAGGAGTTCGGTCTTTACAATATCCTGGGAATGGGAAAGCGGAATCTGGTGAAGATCCTTCTGTGGGAAAATCTTCTGACCGCTCTGTCCTCTCTGGTGCTGGGACTCGCCTGCGGCGTGCTGCTGTCAAAAGCCGTGGAGATGGGTGCGACAAGGATCCTGGGCGGAATGGCGGATTTTGGATTTTCAGTGGATCTGAGTGTTTTCCTTGACACGATCGTTTTGTTCGTCGGGATCTTTTTTCTGGTCATGATGAGGATGCTTGTCGCGATCCTGCGTTCCCGTCCGGTAGAGATGCTGAGGAGCGAGAGTGTGGGAGAGAAGCCGCCGAAGGCGAACTGGATCCTCGCGCTGCTGGGAACTGCACTGCTGATCTATGCATACTATGCCGCGGTGACGATCGACGACCCGGTGACAGCTGTGGCTGGGTTCTTCGGTGCGGTGGTCCTGGTGATCGCGGCAACCTATCTTCTGTTCATCGCCGGCTCGGTGACGCTGTGCAGGCTGCTGCAGAGAAAGAAATCTTATTATTATAAAACAAAGCATTTTGTTTCTTTATCTTCTATGGTTTACCGAATGAAGCGTAACGGAGCGGGACTTGCCTCGATCTGCATCCTTTCTACCATGGTGCTCGTCACAGTGTCATCCACGTCCTGCCTTTTTCTTGGCTCGGAAGAAGGGATACGGCAGAGATATCCGAGGGATATCGTGGTGAATATTTACCCGGAGGAAGGCGAAGACGTGGAGCCGCTGTATGATGAGATCGACAGGATCGTTGAAGAACATGATGTACAGATGGAAAATGTGATGCAGTATACCATGCTCAGTGTGGCAGCGCTCCAGTCGGGAGATATGCTTTATTTTGATTCGGGAGAGGCTTACAGGACGGGAAAGGTGAATGTGATCCAGGATATCAGGCAGATGTATATCTTCCCGCTGTCGGATTATAACCGGCTGATGGGGGAGGAGAAGACCCTGAACGACGGCGAAGCGCTCCTGTATACGACAAAGATGGAATACGAGTATGATACCATCTCTCTGGAGAACTGCGGTACATGGAAAGTGAAGGAAAAGGTACCTGATTTTATCTCTGTGGGAGGCGACGTGGCAAATGTTTCATCCGGTGTGTTCCTGTTTGTCAAAGATGAATCTGTGATACGGCAGATCGAGCAGGGAGAGGCGGAGATCTATGGAGACAATATGTCCAGTGTTGAAAAGTGCTATGCCTTTGATCTGGACTGCGGTGAGGAAGAGCAGATCCGGATCGCGGAAGAGGTCGGGGCGCTGACAGGCGCGCAGAGCGGGCAGGAAACAGATGGTCCGCAGTCGGGCGTGCAGAGCGGGCAGGAAAGGGCTTACCCACTGGCGAGCGTGGAGTGCAGGGAGTCTGAACGGGCAGCATTTTACGGTCTGAACGGAGGTCTGTTTTTCCTGGGGCTCCTTTTGGGGATCGTCTTCCTTTTCGGCACTGTGCTGATCATGTATTACAAACAGATCTCGGAGGGATATGAGGACCAGGCGCGGTTCGATATCCTGATGAAGGTAGGGATGACAGGGAGAGAGGTGAGACAGAGCATCAATTCCCAGGTGCTGACCGTGTTCTTCCTTCCTCTCATGGTATCCGGTGTCCATACGGCGTTCGCATTTCCGATGATCTCAAAGATGGTGGTGATAATGGGAGTGACAGACCAGAAGTTTCTGATCACTGTGACGGTGGGATGCTTCCTGATCTTTTCCCTGTTCTATGTCCTGACGTATCTGGTGACCTCACGGGAATATTTCAAAATAGTCAGTAAAAAGAGGTGAAAAGAGAACAATTATCTGTCCCTTCTTTCTGTGCCTGTGGTATAATGACTGCATAGGATAACTACTTAACATTTGCGGGGGCGCAGAGAGGAGTGGCAGATATGATGAAACATACGATCATTACCATTGGAAGACAGTTTGGCAGCGGCGGACACGAGGTTGGCAACCGGCTTGCAGAGCGGCTTGATATCCCGCTTTATGATCACAACCTGATCCATATGGCAGCGCAGGAACTCCGGATCAGCAATGAAGACGCGACCAGAGTGGATGAGACGGTCCTTGGGAGATTTTTATCGGCGTATGCGGCGGGGAGTGTAGAGTACCGGGCGTTCGTGACCAGCGATGAATCGGGAAGACCACTCACGGACCGGGTGTATGAACGGCAGTCGGCGATCATCCGGAAGCTTGCAGATCAGGGACCGGGGATCTTCGTCGGACGGTGCGCGGATTATGTCCTGGGGGATTACTCCAACTGTATCAACGCATTTATCTATGCATACAAAGAAGACCGGATCCGCCGGATCATGAAGCTCTATAAGCTGGAAGAGAAGAAGGCCATTGACAAGATCAAAAAGACAGACAGAGAACGCCGGATCTATTATGAGTCAAGGACGGGAAGAGAATGGGGCAGCATTGAGGCGAACAGCATGATGTTCAATGTGAGCCTGCTCGGGATCGACGGGGCGGTGGATGCCCTGGAGGCGATCTACAGAAAATGGGAAACCCGGTAAAATGGCAGGACCGGTCAGCGGTGCCGTCGGAGGAGACGGATGCTGACCGGTCCTCCGGTTTTTAAAGTATAGTCTCTGCAAAAAGGACGACAGCCGGTATCGTGACGATGGACAGGACGGTTGTCATGGCAAAAAGTTCGGAGGAATAAGTATAATTCTGATCGTAACGGATCGCCATCATGGTACCTGTGGTGGCAGCCGGACAGGCGGCACCGATCAGGATGGCAGCGGCGACTTCAGAGGGCAGCGACATGAGTCTTAACACAGCGGTCATCAGCACAGGGATCAGGAGCAGTTTGATAAAAGCGATAAAATATATCCTGGCATTGAGGATCATTTTTTTCAGATCTGACTGGGCGACGGAAAAGCCCGCTACCATCATGGCGAGAGGCGTGTTCATATCCGCTACGTAGTTCATGGTGTCGAGCGCCACAGACGGGATATGGACCCGGAGGAAAAACAGTGCGACTGCCGCTGCCGTAGAGAGAAACATGGGAGAGAGGATGCCTTCTTTCATACTTTTGAGAGAGCATTTCTTCTCCATGAGGATGATCCCGTGGGTCCAGGTAAAAAGGTTGAACACGACCATATATGCCGTGATAAAGAATACGCCGCTGCTCCCGAGGACACTGTTTACCAGCGGGATCCCGATAAAACCGCAGTTGGAGTACATGCTGTTGAAACGCTCGATACTGCAGTCCGGACCGGAAGAAGGACGGATCAGGAATGTGGAGATGAGGATCCCCAGTATGTGGGCAGCAAGAGCTGCCGCGAATGCAAGCAGCAGCCCGCTGACCATGTCGGGGTTATATTCCGTGTCCTGGTAGACCGTGATGATGAGCAGCGGGTTGACGACCATGAGCAGCAGATTGGATATGGAACGGTTTCCGTTCTGATCCACAAGTTTTATTTTGTAACAGATAAATGCGAGCAGCATAATGAAGAACATCTTCAAAAGCTGCTCGAAGATCAGTATAAACATGGGAAACGAAACCTCTCTACTCCATAAATGAGGCTACAAGCCCGTTGACAACTTTGCCGTCTGCTTTTCCTTTTACTTTGGGCATCAGTTCCTTCATGATGCGCCCCTTGTCCTTCGGGAGAGGTTTCTTACTTCATCAATCTTACTCATTTATGATTACCTCCTTGATCATTGTGAAACGACAGGTATTTTCCTGAGCGTTATGCATCGGTTTTTATGGTGTATATCAGTATGCACCGCTTTTCAGCGGTGTATGCCTGCCTGCAGTTCTTCCGCCCAGGTCTGCAGGCTGTAGGTGTGCCCGTTGAACAGCTTCAGGATGACTCCTGTAGGGTTGTCCTCATTTGCAAAGGCATTTGCCTCGTCCGTATCCACATGCATGGCGAGGGAATAGGAAGGACTGACCCGGACTACAACATCGGAAAAGATGAGGGAGCGTTCGTAGCTGGTGGTGATGACAAAGACGATGTCATTGTCCTTGACATGCGCCCGCAGCGCGTCGACAGGGGTCATATGGATATGGCGTTTTGCGACGATGACGCCTTTTGACAATTCGATCTTTCCCTTTGGACCGATCAATGTACAGCCTGGAGTACCCTCCAGGTCGCCTGACTGGCGGATGACACTTTTGATCCCGAGGCGCCTCGCGTCTGTCACGGAGATCTCAACCTGCGTTTCGCTCCTGCACGGACCGAGGATGACTACCTTTTCAAACCTGCCTTTGGGACCGGCTACAGTCAGCCGTTCTTTACAGGCGTACTGTCCCGGCTGGCTCAGTTCTTTTGCAAAAGTCGGTCTTGCGCCGGGACCGAACAAAATCTCGAAATCTTCCTGTGTGATATGGATATGCCTTGCGGAAGTCTCGATCGGTATCGTTAAACTCATGGATGTTCCCACTCCTTTATCTGAACTTATGCCCACGTTAAGATTTTAGCAGAATAAAGTGATGTTTTCAATAGGAAGGAGAAAGGTTAAAAACCGGTAAAGATCATGTTAATAAAATATAAAGAAAATGTAAAATTTCATTGACACAGCTGACGGGTCCATGCTAGTTTAATAATGGTGCGTTAAAACGCATGAACAATTTAATAAGGAAAATAATAACAGTTATCACTAAAGGAGAAACAAAGGAGAAAGAGAAATGGGTATAACAGACGTCCTCTCTTTGCTCGGCGGGCTCGCGCTGTTCCTCTATGGAATGCAGACGATGAGCAACGGGCTCGAGGCAGCCGCCGGGAACAAAATGAAATCGATCCTTGAGAAACTTACTTCAAACCGTATCAAAGGTGTTCTTGTCGGTGCGGTGATCACAGCCGTGATCCAGTCCTCTTCCGCAACTACGGTCATGGTCGTCGGCTTTGTGAATTCCGGCCTCATGACGCTGAAACAGGCAGTCTGGATCATCATGGGAGCCAACATCGGTACCACGATCACGGGACAGCTGATCGCGCTCGATATCGGAGCGATCGCTCCGCTCTTTGCGATCGGCGGCGTTGCGGTGATGATGTTCGTGAAAAATGAGAAGGTGCATCATGTCAGCAGTATCTTTGCAGGGCTTGGTATTCTTTTCATAGGTATGGACATGATGGGCGCGGCGATGGAGCCGCTTCAGGAGTCGGAAGCGTTCATCAGTATGATGACCAAGTTCAGCAATCCGCTGATCGGTATCCTTGTGGGTGCGGTATTTACGGCGATCATCCAGTCCTCCTCTGCGTCGGTAGGTATCCTCCAGGCGCTGGCGGCGACAGGGATGGTGCCTCTGTCAAGTGCAGTGTACGTGCTGTTCGGACAGAATATCGGTACCTGTATCACAGCGGTCCTTGCATCCATCGGAATGAAGGTAAATGCAAAGCGTACGACAGTTATCCATCTGATGTTCAATATCATAGGTACGATCATCTTTACCATTATATGTATGGTCACGCCGTATGTGGGGCTGATCGAGTCACTCACGCCGGGAAATCCGGTGGCACAGATCGCGAATGCGCATACGATCTTTAATATCGCGACGACCCTCCTGCTCCTGCCGTTTGGAGCGCAGATGGCAGAGATCGCTGAAAAGATCCTGCCGGACAGCAAAAAGGCGGACGACGAAGACCTCAGGCTCAAATATATCCGCCCGTTCGAGTCTTCCTATGCGATCGGAAACAGTGCGGTTGCGGTTTCCCAGGTGAAGGATGAAGTTGGCAGGATGAGCCAGATGGTTGCGAAGAATATCTCGGATGCATTTGATACGCTGATCAGTTATGATGAAAAGGCAAAGGCAAAGATCATCGAAAGAGAAGAGTACATTGATTACCTCAATAAAGGCATCTCTGAATATATTGTGTCGCTGATGGCAAACGAGAGGTCTATGGATGATTCCAGAAAGATCAATGGATATTATGCGATCGTCAGCAATCTGGAGAGGATCGGGGATCATGCTGTGAACATTGTCGAGTATGCTGATGACATGAAAAAATGGGATCTCAAGTTTTCTGACAATGTGCTGGATGAACTGGCTGAGATGAAGAAACAGTGCCTTGCCTCACTTGACAATGTAAAAGAAGTGGATGCCGGAAATGCAGAGGCGGTGCTCAAAAACGCAGTCGTGCTGGAACAGAAGACGGATGATATGCGCGATAAGTATTTTAAAAAGCAGATGCAGCGGCTGAAAAAAGGAAAATGCAAGCCGCAGAGTGGTATCGTGTTTTCAGAGATCCTGACGGATTTTGAGAGAATGGGAGACCATGTGCTGAACATTGCCCAGGAATACCAGGGCATGGAATAAGACTTTGTTTTGTGGAAAACAGAGAAAAACGACCCGGGGCGGGGGATGAAATATAAAAAAGGACCAAATCATCGAAGCCTCAAAGAAAGCTCTGTATACGGGGCATATCGGAGATGGCAAGATCTTTGTATATAATGTGACAAAAGTCGTGAAAGTACGGACCGGGGAGGAAGACTTCGCGGCGCTCCAGGATGTGGAGTAGGAGGCTTTCGCTAAAAGGCACAGCTCCTGTATTGGAAAGGATAAAAGGATCAAAAAATAATTGACGGTATAGTTTCCTCCGTTTTACAGATACTACATTTAATGACAGAAAAAGTAAGGATGTAGAATCTTGTAAGACGGAGGAATTTTTATATGAAAGCAACAGGGATAGTGAGACGGATCGATGACCTGGGGCGGGTCGTCATCCCGAAAGAGATCAGAAGGACGCTCCGGATCCGGGAGGGCGATCCTCTGGAGATCTTCACGGACCGGGAGGGGGAGATCATCCTGAAAAAGTATTCTCCGATCGGGGAACTGGGAACTCTTGCAAAGCTGTATGCAGAAAGTCTTTCCCAGACACTTGGATGCACTGTGTGCATCACGGATATGGACCAGGTGGTCTCAGTGTCGGGGGCCGGGAAAAAAGAACTTCAGGATCAGTTTATCAGCAGAGATGCTGAGAAATTGATCCAGGAGCGGGGGCAGCTTCTGGCGAAGGCGGGGGATCCGGGGTATATCAGGATCACAGCGGATATGGGAGCGTATCTGGATGAGACTGTCTGCCCGATCATCTGTGAGGGGGATGTTATCGGTTCCGTGGTACTTCTGAACCGGGATGAGAAGAAAAAGTTTGGCGAACTGGAACAGAAAGTAGCTCAGAGTGCTGCAGAGTTTCTTGGAAGACAGATGTCGTCGTAGCCTGAATGGAAAATGTAAAAAATCTGCAATGATACGGGCTGCGTTTTTTTCTCTATTTTGTCATAATCTTACGGTCCTGTTCATAGAATCTATTCAGGAGGACAGGATTTTTGGAAAAATCCTTTTGAATCTGAGAGAGAATATTTTTGGACAGGGCAGAGCGGCCGGGAGACAGCTGCTCTGCCGGATGTGAAAGATCAGGAGGGACATGAGATGGAGAAAAAGGCGGGTGCTAAGACCGGAAATGCAGGGAAGAGCGGGGAAGCAGGGAACCGGGGGATGGATCTTTTGAAGGCGCTTCTGTGCGCATACGTGATCACGGGGATCCTGCTGCTGGTGCTGAGCCTTCTGCTCTATAAAATGGGGCTGAGTGAGGAGAATGTAAATGCAGGCATCATATTGATCTATGTGATCTCTACGTTTGCCGGAGGGTTCGTGATCGGAAAGCTGACCGGATCGAGGAAGTTTCTGTGGGGACTCATTGCGGGGGTACTGTACTTCGCGCTTCTTGTCCTGATCTCGTTCGGGATCTATCATTCGATCCAGTCCGGAGCGGGAGATATCCTGACAACGTTCCTGCTGTGTGCCGGCGGAGGGATGCTTGGAGGGATGGTTTCGTAAAAAAGTCTTTAAAATCCTGTTTCCATGTGATATAATACTACGAGCAGATTGTGCGGTCAGCACAGAAGAACAGGAGGTTAGGACATGAAACACATCAAGACATTGAATACACAGACACTGAACAATACAGTGAAAAGAGGCGGATGCGGCGAGTGCCAGACATCATGCCAGTCTGCATGCAAGACATCCTGCACTGTAGGAAACCAGACATGTGAGCAGAAGAAATAAGAGATTTCTTCTCCGATGAAAAGAGAACAAAGATGAGGGCAGCGGTCGAAAGCCGCTGCCTTACGCTTGTCCGCGGAAACATTTTGTGGAAGCAGGACGGGACAGCAGGCCGGAAGACCTGACGTAAAGATGAAAGAGAGGTATCTCTGGTGATACATCAGTACCAGAACAACGGATATAATATCGTCCTCGATGTGAACAGCGGCGCTGTCCATGTTGTGGACCAGGAAGCATACGACGTGATCGGCGTTCTTGCGGAGCAGAATGAGGAACATACGCCGGAGACGCTGAAACAGCCGGAGACGGCAGCATATTTAAAGGAGAACCTGGGAGGGAAATACCCTCAGGAGGACCTGGATGATATCCTTGAGGCAGCGACAGAACTGGCAGAACAGGGAAGGCTGTTCACAAAGGATGTCTATGAAGATTTTATCGACGTGGTCAAACAGAGAAAGACTGTGGTAAAGGCGCTCTGCCTCCACATCGCGCACGACTGCAACCTCGCCTGTAAATACTGTTTCGCGGAGGAGGGCGAGTATCACGGCAGAAGGGCGCTGATGTCCTTTGAGGTGGGGAAGAAAGCTCTGGATTTCCTGATCGCGAATTCAGGGAAGCGGAAAAATCTGGAGGTGGATTTCTTCGGCGGAGAGCCTCTCATGAACTGGCAGGTCGTAAAAGACCTTGTGGCTTACGGGCGTGATCAGGAGAAACTCCACGATAAACATTTCCGTTTCACATTGACTACTAACGGCGTCCTGTTAAATGACGAAGTCCAGGAGTTCGTGAACCGGGAGATGGATAACGTGGTCCTGAGCCTGGACGGCAGGAAAGAGGTCAATGACAGGATGCGCCCGTTCCGCAACGGAAAGGGAAGCTATGACCTGATCGTTCCAAAGTTCCAAAAGCTTGCCGAGAGCAGGAACCAGCAGAAATATTACATACGCGGTACATTTACAAGAGAGAACCTGGATTTCTCCGAGGATGTGAAGCATTTTGCAGATCTGGGATTCGAGCAGATATCCATCGAGCCGGTAGTGGGCGATGATACAGACCCGTATGCGATCCGGAAGGAAGACCTGCCGGTGATCTTTGAAGAGTATGACAAACTTGCAAAATATATGGTAGAGCGGGAGAAGAGCGGGAGAGGATTTACATTCTTCCATTTTATGATCGACCTGGAAGGCGGACCGTGCGTGTCAAAGCGTCTGTCAGGATGCGGGTCGGGAACCGAATATCTTGCTGTGACGCCGTGGGGAGACCTGTATCCGTGCCATCAGTTTGTGGGGCAGGAAGAATTCCTCATGGGGAATGTGGATGAGGGGATCACGAAACCGGAGATCGCGGAAGAGTTCAGAGGATGCAGCGTGTACTCAAAAGAGAACTGCAGGACATGCTTTGCAAGATTTTACTGCAGCGGGGGATGCATGGCGAACTCTTATAAGTTCCATCACACCATCAACGATACCTATGAGGTGAGCTGTGAGATGGAGAGAAAGAGAGTGGAATGTGCGATCATGATAAAGGCTGCTTTGGCAGACCAGTAAGCAGAAAGGAATGGATGACATGAAGAAGAGCAGAGGAATCTTAAGCCTGATCCTTGTTGTGGCGGTCATTGTCCTTCTCGGGCTGACCACTGTCTTCGGACTGAACTCAAAGGGAATGGGCTCTGCAAAGAACATTAATCTGGGGCTTGACCTTGAAGGCGGCGTGAGCATCACGTACCAGGCAAAAGAGGAAAACCCTTCCCAGGAGGATATGGACGATACGGTCTATAAACTACAGAGACGTGTGGAGGAGTACAGCACAGAAGCCCAGGCGTATCAGCAGGGCAGCAACCGGATCAGTATCGAGATCCCGGGAGTCCAGGATGCAAATCAGATCCTGGAAGAACTGGGACAGCCCGGAAACCTGTACTTTATCCGGGAAAATGACAGCGAAGGCAATGCAAACTACACCGTTAACGCAGAAGGGACCGGGTATGAACTGACAAAGACCATCGAGGAGATCCAGGAGGACGGCTCCGTTGTCCTGACCGGTACCGAGGTGGAGAGCGCATCTGCAGGAAGTTATTCAGACAGCACCACAGGCGCGGCACAGTACGCGGTAGAACTGAACCTAAACGACGAGGGGACAGAAGCTTTTGCTGCTGCTACTCAGGAAGCTTATGACAATAACGAGACCATTGCGATCTATTATGACGGGGATCTGATTAGTGTTCCCAGCGTGAACAATGTGATCGAGAACGGTCAGGCACAGATCACGGGAATGGAATCTTATGAAGCGGCAGAGAACCTGGCGTCAACGATCCGTATTGGCGGACTGAACCTGGAACTGGAAGAGATCAGTTCCGAGGTGGTGGGCGCACAGCTGGGAGAAGAGGCGGTCAGCACCAGCCTCCTCGCCGGAGTTCTCGGACTGGTGGTTGTCTGCCTGTTCATGATCTTTGTATACCTTCTTCCGGGATTTGCAGCCGGTCTTGCTCTGATCATCTACACCGAACTGATCCTTGTGCTGCTCAATGCTTTTGACATCACGCTGACCCTTCCGGGAATTGCAGGTATCATCCTTGGAATTGGCATGGCAGTGGACGCAAACGTGATCATCTTTGCCCGCGTAAAAGAGGAACTCTCTGACGGGATATCTGTGCACGGCGCCCTGAAGGCAGGGTTCCACAAGGCAATGTCCGCCATCATCGACGGCAATGTTACCACACTGATCGCCGCTGCGGTGCTGTGGCTGAGAGGAAGCGGAACAGTCCGCGGATTTGCGCAGACGCTTGCTCTGGGTATCGTGGTGTCCATGTTTACTGCGCTTGTCGTTACAAGGCTGATCGTGTTTGCGTTCTATGCGGTGGGGATCCGGAACAGGAAAGTATATGGAAAAACACTCAAACAGCGCAGGGCATTTGATTTTGTCGGAAAGAGGAATATCTTTTTTGCGATCTCCATCGTTCTGTGCCTGAGCGGCTTTGTGTTCATGGGTATCAACCATGCAAGAGGCATTGGGACCATGAACTACGGACTTGACTTTGTGGGTGGAACATCAACTAACGTGACGTTCAATGAAGAATATACATTGGAAGAGATAGACAGCGGGATGATCCCGGATCTGGAAGAGATCACCGGGGACCCGAACATCCAGGTGCAGACTGTCCAGGATTCCACTCAGGTCATCTTCAAGACCCAGACACTGGATCTTCAGGAGCGCGAGGCGTTCGCACAGTACATGGAAGAAAACTACGGAGTGGCAGCTGAGAGCATCACGACCGAGAATATCAGTTCCACGGTCAGTTCCGAGATGCGTGTGGATGCGGTCATCGCGGTGATCATCGCCACGGTTTGTATGCTGCTCTACATCTGGTTCCGGTTTAAGGACATCCGGTTCGCGACAAGTGCAGTCCTTGCTCTTGTGCATGATGTGCTGGTGGTGCTTGCGTTCTATGTTATCGCAAGGGTTTCTGTGGGAAATACATTTATCGCATGTATGCTTACCATTGTCGGATACTCCATCAATGCGACTATTGTTATCTTTGACCGTATCCGTGAGGAACTGAAAGTAAGGACACGGGGCGAGAGCCTGAAAGAGCTGGTGAACCGCTGTATCATGCAGACTCTGACCAGAAGTATCTATACGAACCTGACTACGTTCATCATGGTCGTCTTCCTCTATGTCCTGGGAGTGAGCTCCATCAAAGAGTTCGCAGCTCCTCTGATGGTAGGTATCGCCTGCGGCGCTTATACTTCCGTCTGCATCACCGGCTCACTCTGGTATGTGATGAAGACGAGGCTGGGCGCTGAAGCGAAAGAGATCGCGGCAGAGGAAGCGGCAGCTCTGGCAAGGCTGGAGAGCGCATCATCAGATGCTGCTGGTCTTGAAGGAAAGGCGGCTCCGGAACTGGAAAGGACAGATAGAAACCCTGCAGGGAAGCTTGCCGGTGCGAAAGCGAATTCAAAGCCGAAGAAAAAGAAGAAAAAGAGAAGACAGTAGAACAAAGGCGTGAGAGACAGCACGCCTGCAGGAAACTGCTGCAGATAGTGACAGACAGAAAGCCCGCTCCGGGGATATCAGCCGGGGCGGGCTTTTCTGTGAGGTCCTTTTGTGGTAGAATGTTTGGGGAAAATAACGGCGGAAGGAGCATACACATATGGAAAAGTGGTTTATCACTATGAAAAAAGCGGATTTTAACAGGATTTCGGAGAAATACCATATCTCTCCGATCATTGCGCGTCTGATCCGGAACAGAGACATAGTGAAGGACGAGGAGATCGATCTCTACCTTAACGGGACCATCGCAGATCTGTATGACGGGATGCTCATGAAAGATATGGACAGGGCTGTGGAGATCCTGGCAGAGAAGATCCGGGAGGAGAAGCCGATCCGCATCATCGGTGATTATGATATAGACGGCGTGAACGCCACATATATTTTACAGGAAGGGCTTTCTGCGCTGGGAGCGGAAGCGGATACGGATATCCCGGACCGGATCAAAGACGGATACGGCCTGAACCGGATGCTCGTTGACCGTGCGATACAGGACGGTATCGATACGATCATCACCTGTGACAATGGGATCGCGGCTTCCGAGGAGATCGCATATGGGAAAGAAAACGGGCTGACTATCATCGTGACGGACCACCACGAGGTGCCGTTTATCGAGGCGGGCGGAGAAAGAGAATATCTCCTGCCGATGGCGGATGCAGTGGTGGATCCTCACCGGGCGGACTGCGAATATCCCTTCAAAGGGCTCTGTGGGGCTGCGGTAGCCTATAAGCTGGTAGAAGCACTCTTTAACGTGATGCAGAGAGATCCGGAAGATGTGGATCATCTCATGGAAAACGTCGCTATCGCCACGGTGGGCGATGTGATGGACCTGACCGGGGAGAACCGGATCTTTGTAAAGCAGGGGCTGGAGATGCTCAAGTGTACGAAGAATCAGGGACTGAAGGCGCTGATCGAGTGCACCGGGATCGATGTGGAACGGCTTTCTGCCTACCATATCGGTTTTGTGCTGGGCCCCTGCATCAATGCCAGCGGGAGGCTGGATACAGCGAAGCGCGCCCTGGAGCTTTTGAACGCGAAGGCACGCAGGGAGGCTGTGGTGCTGGCAGAGGACCTGAAAGCACTCAATGACAGCCGCAAGGAGATGACGGAGAAGGGTGTTGAGGAGGCAGTGCAGATGATCGAGAGCACTCCTCTGAAACATGACAAAGTGCTGGTAGTGTATCTCCCGGACTGCCATGAGAGCATTGCCGGGATCATCGCGGGCAGGATCCGTGAACGGTATTACAGGCCGGTGTTTGTCCTGACCCGTGCGGAGGAGGGAGTTAAAGGGTCCGGAAGGTCCATTGAGACTTATGATATGTTTGCCGAGATGTGCAGGTGCCGCGCTCTGTTCACAAAGTTCGGCGGACATAAGATGGCGGCGGGGCTGTCTCTGGAGGAAGGGAACGTGGAGCGGTTCCGGGAGACCATCAATGAACTCGCAGATCTGACTGAAGAGGACCTTCAGATGAAAGTGTCCATCGACATGAGGCTTCCCTTTCCCTATATCACGGAAGAACTGATCCATGAGCTGGACCTCCTGGAACCTTTTGGAAAAGGGAATACAAAACCTCTGTTTGCGGAGCGGAACCTGAGGGTGATCAGCCCCCGCATCTTCGGCAGGAACCGAAATGTGCTCAAATGCCGTCTGGAGGATGCGGACGGGAACCAGATGGAGGCGGTCTATTTCGGGGATGTGGCAGAATGCCTGAGGGTGATGGAACAGAAAAAAGTGATGTCCTTTACCTATTACCCTTCTGTCAATGAGTATATGGGACGCAGGACACTGCAGCTTACGATCGTGAATTATAGCTGAGGTTGTGAACAAAAAGTTTGAAAATCTCGAAAATAGTGATATACTAGGTAATATTATGAAGGTTTAAATTGCGGGAATCCGCGGATTCGCGCGATAAGGAAGACAAAAGATGAGAGGAAAGGGGTAGGAGATCATGGCAGGAACTCTGGAGTATGAACAGCTTAATAAAAATCTGGAGATGGTAGACGGTCATGCTGTAAAGGCTCCGGAGGACTATCAGGATCCGGAAGAACTCTACCAGGCTCTGGTTGCCCGGGTCAGGAAATACCATCCTTCTGCGGATATCTCTCTGATCGAGAAAGCGTACCGGATCGGGAAAGAAGCGCACAGGGACCAGGTACGCAAATCGGGCGAACCCTATATCATACATCCTCTGTGGGTCGGCATCATCCTTGCGGACCTGGAGATGGACAAAGAGACCATCGTCGCGGGCATGCTGCACGATGCGGTGGAAGATACGGAGATGACGCTTGAGGATATCACGCGGGAGTTCGGCGAGGAGGTGGCGCTCCTGGTGGACGGCGTGACAAAGCTGGGACAGCTCAGCTACTCCCAGGACAAACTGGAAGTCCAGGCGGAAAATCTGCGTAAGATGTTCCTTGCCATGGCAAAGGATATCCGCGTCATCATCATCAAACTGGCGGACCGTCTCCACAATATGCGGACACTGGAGTTCATGACTCCGGCAAAGCAGAAGGAGAAGGCGAGAGAGACGATGGATATCTATGCGCCCATCGCCCAGAGGCTCGGTATCTCCAAGATCAAGACCGAGCTGGACGATCTCTCTTTGAAATACGATAAACCGGAAGTCTACTATCAGCTTGTCAAGGACCTGAACGCCCGCAAGACCGAGCGCGAAGAATTTGTCCAGCAGATCGTGGCGGAAGTATCAAAGCATATGAAGAATGCTCACATCAATGCAAAGGTTTACGGAAGAGTGAAGCATTTCTTCAGCATCTACAAGAAGATGGTGAACCAGAATAAGACGCTGGATCAGGTGTATGACCTGTTTGCGGTGCGCATCATCGTGGACTCGGTGAAGGACTGCTATGCTGCGCTTGGCGTGATCCACGAGATGTATACCCCGATCCCGGGGCGGTTCAAAGATTATATCGCCATGCCGAAACCGAACATGTACCAGTCTCTCCACACCACGCTGATGGGACCCTCCGGACAGCCTTTTGAGATCCAGATCCGGACCGAGGAGATGCACAAGACGGCGGAATATGGTATCGCGGCGCACTGGAAATATAAAGAGAGCGGGGACTCTACAAAGACTGTGAAGACCCGCGAGGAAGAGAAGTTAAGCTGGCTCAGACAGATCCTGGAGTGGCAGAGGGATATGTCTGACAACCGGGAATTCTTAAATCTCCTGAAAGGAGACCTGGACCTGTTCCAGGAAGATGTGTACTGCTTCACGCCCAACGGGGATGTGAAGAACCTTCCCAACGGATCCACTCCGGTGGACTTTGCCTATTCGATCCACAGTGCGGTGGGCAACAAGATGGTGGGCGCCAGGGTCAACGGGAAGCTGGTCAATATCGACTATAAGATCCAGAACGGAGACAGGATCGAGATCCTGACCTCCCAGAACTCTAAGGGACCCAGCAGGGACTGGCTGAACATCGTGAAGAGCACCCAGGCGAAGAACAAGATCAACCAGTGGTTCAAGAGAGAGTTCAAGGAAGAGAATATCGTGCGCGGCAAGGAACTGATCATGTCCTACTGTAAGACAAGGTCGGTCAACCTGCAGGATATCCTGAAACCAAAGTATCAGCAGACGGTACAGAAGAAATACGGATTCCGCGACTGGGATGCAGTCCTGGCGGCGATCGGGCACGGCGGGCTCAAAGAAGGGCAGGTCGTGAACCGGCTTCTGGAAGAGTATGAGAAGGAGCACAAAAAGGAGATCACGGATGAGACGATCCTGGAGAAGATCTCGGAGGCGAACAGCCAGAAGGTGCATATCGCCAAGTCGAAGAGCGGCATCGTGGTCAAGGGGATCGATGATATGGCTGTCCGGTTCTCCAAATGCTGTAATCCGGTGCCGGGGGATGAGATCGTCGGATTCGTGACCCGGGGACGGGGGATGTCGATCCACAGGACGGACTGCATCAATATGCTCCATCTCTCCGACGAAGAGAGGGCGCGCCTGATCGATGCGGAGTGGGAGGATACGGCGGATACGGAAGAAGGAGGACAGTATCTGGCGGAGCTTAAGATGTACGCTCATGACCGCCAGGGGCTGCTCATGGATATTTCCAAGATCTTTACCGAGGCAAAGATCGATGTGAAAAATATGAATGTCCGGACCAGCAAGAAGGGAACGGCAACGCTTGACATGGGGTTCATCGTGCATGGAAGAGATGAACTCAACGCTGTGATCGAGAAACTCCGGCAGATCGAGAGCGTGATCGATATTGAGAGGACGACAGGCTGAGGAAGGAAATGCTATGAAGATAGACAGATTTGTGATCGGTCCGGTGGGGACCAACTGCTACATCGTGAGAAATGAAGCATTGAAGGAGTGTTTCGTGATAGATCCGGCGGTGTGCCCGCCGGAACTGGTCAGCCATATCAAAAAGGAAGGGCTGTCTGTGAAGGCGGTCCTGCTGACACACGGACATTTTGACCATATCATGGGACTGGATGACTTTCTGAAAGAGTTCCCTGTTCCGGTCTATGCATGTGAGGCGGAAAAGGAACTTTTAGAGAGCGCGAAACTGAACTCATCGCGGGGGATGTTTGGCAGTCCCTATACATTTTCCAGAGCAGAGTATGTGAGCGACAGACAGGTCCTGCATATCGCAGGCTTTGAGATCCGGGTGATCCATACGCCGGGGCATACCGCAGGAGGCTGCTGTTATTATATCCCGGAGGAAAATGTCCTTTTCAGCGGGGACACCCTGTTCCGGGCGTCGGTCGGCAGGACAGATCTTCCCACGGGAAGTATGGGAGAACTGGTACGTTCTGTCCGGGAGAAGCTGATGGTGCTGCCGGAGGAGACGAAGGTCTATCCGGGGCATATGGAAGAGACGACGATCGGATATGAGAAGAGGTACAATCCGTTCCTGTGACGGAAGGCACGGGGCGCAGATATGCGGCGAAAAAATGAAATGTCTGTTTTGCAGCGCGGGCGCGCGGCAGAAGATCAAAAGGAGATATGGGCTGTGTGGAGCAGCCCGTTTTCGATGTTCGGAGGAAATGATGATCAGGATCGAGAGCAAAAGAAATAAATTTACTTACAATATATACCATATCGTGAAAGCCTTTTATCCGGGGGAAGAGGTGGAACAGAACGTGGACGGGGAGCAGGAACCTCTGGTGGCGCTGTATATGCCGGATGGTTCCTCTTTTTTCGTCCGCTCGGAGGAGATCGGCATCCCGCCCTGCGAGAAGCCGGATGAAGAGCAGCTCCAGAAGGAAAAGTGGGAGGTGACCCGACGGGTATACCGCCACCTTGCCGAGGTGAACAAAGGAGGTCTCGCGTGGGGGATCCTCACGGGAGTGCGCCCCACCAAGCTGATCATGCAGAAGCTTGAAGCGGGAGAAAGCCGGGAGGAGATATTAAGGTCTTTCCAGGAGGATGATCTCGTCAGTCCGGAGAAGGCGCAGCTGTCCTATGAGATCGCATGCCGGGAACATGAACTTCTGTCCCGGCTGGACTGTGCGGAGGGGTTCAGCCTGTATGTGGGCATCCCGTTCTGTCCCAGCGTGTGTTCCTACTGCTCCTTCAGTTCGTCTCCCATCGATGTGTGGAGGGACCGGGTGGACGGATATCTGGACGCACTGGTCAAAGAACTGCGCGCGCTGGGGAAGATGGCTGAGGGGAGAAAACCGGATACAGTGTACATCGGCGGCGGTACGCCGACCACCCTGGAACCGGAGCAGCTGGACCGGCTGCTTGGGACCATAACGGAATGCTTTGATATCAGCCAGGCTCTGGAGTTTACCATCGAGGCGGGGCGCCCGGACAGCATCACGGAGGAGAAACTCTGCGTGATCCGGAAATATCCTGTGACCAGGATCTCGGTCAATCCCCAGACCATGCAGCAGAGGACGCTGGACCTGGTAGGGCGGCACCATACGGTGGAGGATGTGGAGAAAGCCTTCCATATGGCGCGGAGACTGGGATTTGACAACATCAACATGGATCTGATCGCCGGGCTCCCGGGGGAGACTGCAGAGGATATGAGGGATACGCTGGCAAAGGTGGAGGCCCTGCATCCGGACAGTCTGACTGTCCATGCCCTTGCCATTAAGAGAGCGGCGAAGTTTGGACAGGAGGGAAGGACGGCGCAGCTTCATTCCGAGATCTCACAGATGGTGGAAGATGCTTCGCAGAGTGCGAGAAGGATGGAGATGGCGCCTTATTATCTTTACAGGCAGAAGAATATCGCCGGAAATTTCGAGAATGTGGGCTATGCAGAGGTTGACAAAGCCGGAATTTACAATATACTAATTATGGAAGAAAAGCAGACCATCCTTGCCGCGGGCGCGGGAGCGTCCACAAAGATCCTGCTCCGGGAACCGATCCGGGAGGAAAACGGGAAGGAGATCGGCATCATCCGCATTGAAAATGTGAAGAACATTACAGAATATATCAATCGCATTGACGAAATGATAGAACGAAAAGGAGAATGGCTATGGCGCTGAAGAAGAAACCGGTCACCGGAATGAAAGACATCATGCCCGCCGAGATGGAGATCCGGGACTATGTCATCGGGCTGATCAAAGAAACTTACAGGACATTCGGTTTTTCCTCTATGGAGACCCCGTGTGTGGAACATATCGAGAACCTCTGCAGCAAACAGGGGGGAGATAATGAGAAGCTGATCTTTAAGATCCTGAAAAGAGGGGAGAAGCTGAAGATCGACCAGGCGAAAGAAGAGGCGGATCTGGTGGACGGCGGGCTTCGATATGATCTGACAGTGCCCCTGTCCCGCTATTACGCGAATCACGCGAACGAGCTCCCGTCTCCCTTCAAGGCGCTCCAGATGGGAAATGTGTGGCGCGCGGACCGTCCGCAGAGAGGCCGTTTCCGTCAGTTCATGCAGTGCGACATCGACATCCTGGGAGAGCCGTCCAATCTGGCGGAGATCGAGCTGATCCTCGCTACGACGGCGCTGCTTGGCAAGCTGGATTTCAAGAATTTTACCATCCGCATCAATGACCGCAGGTTTTTGAAAGCCATGGCGGCGTACAGCGGGTTTGAGGAGAAGGACTTTGACAATGTGTTCATCACGCTGGACAAGATGGACAAGATCGGTCTGGACGGCGTGGCGGCAGAACTGAAGGAGAACGGTTATGCGCAGGAGTCGGTGGAAAAGTATCTGGAACTGTTTGAGGAGATCACGGACGATGTGGAAGGCGTTCGTATGTGCAAGGAGAAATTACAGGGCTATCTTGCGCCTGAAGCGGCGGATTCACTGGAGATGATCATCACCAGCGTGGAGAGTGCGAAAGAGGCGGACTTCCGGATGAAGTTCGACCCCACTCTGGTGCGGGGCATGTCCTACTATACCGGCACAATCTTTGAGATCTCCATGGATGAGTTCGGCGGAAGCGTGGGAGGCGGCGGACGCTACGATAAGATGATCGGAAAATTCACCGGGCAGGACACCCCGGCTGTTGGATTCTCCATCGGGTTCGAGCGCATCGTCATGCTGCTCATGGAACGGGGATATCAGGTGCCGGGCAGCAGAACAAAGAAGGCGTTCCTTATCGAGAAGAACATGCCTCAGGAAGGGATGCTCAAAGTCCTGAGCCTTGCCAGGGAAGAACGCCAGGCGGGAAATCAGGTCATGATCGTCAATATGAAGAAAAATAAGAAGTTTCAGAAAGAACAGCTCGCAGAACAGGGATATTCGGACATTGTAGAAGTTTATCGCGATTCTGTGGAAAATTTGTAAAATATTCGGACAGTTAGTTGCAGGAGGTGCCGTGTACTTTTGAAAAAGTGCCTGACACTTTTGAAAAAGTACACGGCACCTCCTGAGGAAAGAGAGGTATATAATGGCTGAATCAATGCAGGGATTAAAGAGGACACACCGGTGCGGTGAGCTGTCTGCGGCGAATGTGGGCGAGACAGTGACCATCATGGGCTGGGTGCAGAAGAATAGGAACAAGGGCGGTCTGGTGTTTGTGGACGTGCGTGACCGCTCCGGGATCATCCAGGTCGTGTGTGAGGAAGGAAAGACGGATGCGGCGCTCCTTGAGAAGGCGGCTTCCCTCCGTTCGGAATATGTGGTCGCATTTGTGGGAACGGTCGCAAAGCGTTCCGGCGCGGTGAATGACAAGATCGCGACCGGAGAGATAGAGATCATCCCCAATGAATTGAGAATCCTTTCATCTGCGCTCACACCTCCGTTCCAGGTGGAGGAAAATTCAAAGACAAAGGAAGAGGTGCGCCTGAAATACCGTTACCTTGACCTGAGAAGACCGGACCTTCAGAGAAATCTGATGATGAAGAGCCAGGTCATGACACTGACACGCCAGTTTTTTGCGGAGGAAGGCTTTATCGAGATCGAGACGCCGATGCTGGGAAAGACGACGCCGGAAGGTGCGAGAGATTACCTTGTGCCCAGCCGTGTCCATCCGGGCAGCTTTTACGGACTTCCCCAGTCTCCGCAGCTCTACAAGCAGCTTCTGATGTGTTCCGGATTCGACCGCTACATCCAGATCGCGAGATGCTTCCGCGATGAGGACCTGCGTGCGGACAGACAGCCGGAATTCACACAGATCGATATGGAGCTGTCTTTCGTGGATGTGGACGACGTGATCGATGTGAATGAGAGATACCTTGCAAAACTGTTCAAAGAAGTCCTTGATGTGGATGTTCAGCTTCCGATCCAGAGGATGACCTGGCAGGAGGCGATGGACCGCTTCGGTTCTGACAAACCGGATCTGCGCTTCGGCATGGAGCTGACTGATGTGACAGATGTGGTGAGAGGCTGCGGCTTCGGCGTGTTCACCGGCGCGATCGAAAACGGCGGAAGCGTGCGCGGTATCAACGCCAAGGGACAGGGCGGCATGCCGAGAAAGAAGATCGACAAGCTGACCGCATTTGTAAAAGATTATGGCGCAAAAGGACTGGCATACATTGCGATCCAGGAGGATGGCACGGTAAAATCTTCTTTTGCGAAGTTTATGGGCGAAGAAGAGATGGCAGACCTGGTCAGCGCCATGAAGGGAGAGCCGGGCGACCTTCTCCTGTTCGCTGCAGATCAGAACAAAGTGGTATGGGATTCTCTGGGCGCTCTGCGTGTGGAACTTGCAAAGCAGCTTGAACTTCTGGACAAGAATGAGTACCGCTTCGTGTGGATCACCGAGTTCCCGCAGTTTGAGTGGAGCGAGGAGCAGGGACGCTATCTTGCGATGCACCACCCGTTCACCATGCCTATGGAAGAGGACCTTCCTCTTCTGGAGAAGGGAGAACTCGGGAAAGTGCGAGCGAAGGCTTACGACATCGTCCTCAACGGAAATGAGATCGGCGGCGGAAGCGTCAGGATCCACATGGATGACATCCAGGAGAAGATGTTTGAAGCGCTGGGATTCACCAAAGAGCAGGCGCACAGCCAGTTTGGATTCCTTCTTGAGGCGTTCAAGTACGGAGTGCCGCCGCACGCAGGACTTGCCTACGGCCTGGACCGCCTTGTGATGCTCATGGCGAAACAGGACAGCATCCGCGATGTGATCGCATTTCCTAAGATCAAGGATGCATCCTGCCTGATGACAGAGGCGCCGACGCCGGCTGACGAGAAGCAGCTGGAAGAACTGGGGCTTGAAGTAAAGGCACTGCCGGAAAAGGCAGAGTGACCTGTTAAAAGAGTATAAGAATCGCAGATCGTGAGGAAAGGGAACAATGAAAAAGCTGAGACATAGAAAATGTATCCTGTGTTTGGTGTTCATCTGCTGCCTTTCCTTTTTTGTACCCACTTTTTCTGAAAATAATGCTGTGATCAAGGGAATTTATACAGAGATGAGAAAAAACTCCGGTTCTGTTCAATCTCCTGATTCGGAAACACTGTTATTTGACAGAAGTGACATACAGACTGTGTCTCCGGCGTTGAAAGAGGAAGCGGTGGGATCCAGACGTTCTGTGCCCGGGATGGGATGGAAGAGGAAGTCAGCCGGTCCGATGAATTGGACTGTATTCCTACCAGCAGCTGCGATGATACTATTTGCTGTAAAAGACATATATTCGTTGCCCGGAGTCAGAAAAGAGAAACTTTCGTGCCGGACAGAGAGGATGTTGAAGACTCTTCACGATAAGGACGGAAAAAAGAGAAGTTCCATATGGATTAAAGAGGATCAGGACGGGCGGAAAACCCGGTTCTGCTGAAAAAGTTGATTCGTGAGGAAAAGAAAATGAAAAACTTAACAGAAAAACATAATAGTGTAAAGCTTGGGATGATCCTGATCGCGATCGGTGTTGTGTACGGCGATATCGGGACCTCTCCCATGTATGTTATGAAATCCGTTATCGCCGGGAACGGAGGCATCACCAATATCAACAGAGATTTCATTCTGGGATCTCTGTCACTTGTCATATGGACCATCACTCTTCTGACAACAGTGAAATATGTGCTGATCGCCATGAAAGCAGACAATCATGGTGAGGGAGGGATCTTTTCTCTGTTCAGCCTGGTAAGAAAGCAGGGCAGGTGGCTTGTATGGCCTGCCATGATAGGAGGAGCCGCGCTCCTTGCAGACGGTGTTCTTACCCCTGCCGTGACAGTGACCACGGCGGTGGAAGGTATCCGGAGTATTCCGGCGCTGGATCTTTTTCTTGGAGAAGGACATGAAAAGATCACGGTCATAACACTTATCATCATCTGCGTTCTTTTCCTGATCCAGAGGGCTGGAACCAATGTGATCGGGAAGATCTTCGGTCCGGTGATGACAGCCTGGTTCCTCTTTCTTGCCGCAGCGGGGATATACAGGATGGGAGGACACCTCTATATCCTTCAGGCACTGAATCCGGTATGGGCTGTCCGCGTTCTTCTCAGTCCTTATAACAGGGAAGGGTTTATGATCCTGGGGAGCGTGTTCCTGGCGGCGACGGGAGCGGAGGCGCTGTATTCGGATATGGGACATGTGGGAAAGCAGAGTATCTATTTCAGCTGGCCGTTCGTGAAAGTCTGCCTGATCCTGAATTATCTGGGGCAGGGGGCATGGCTGATCGAGAATGCGGGAAATCAGGCGCTCTCCTCTATTGAGGATCTGAATCCGTTTTTCCTGATGCTGCCGGAACAGATCCGTCCTGCGGCAGTACTCCTTGGCGCCGCTGCAGCGGTGATAGCATCCCAGGCGCTGATCAGCGGTTCCTTTACGCTGGTATCGGAAGCGATCCGTCTGGATCTGATGCCGCATATGCAGATCATCTATCCGTCCCGCACAAAGGGACAGCTTTATATCTCACTTGTAAATACTGTGCTGTGGATCGGATGTACCGCTGTAGTGCTGTATTTCCGGACCAGCGCCAGGATGGAATCGGCATACGGACTTGCCATCACGCTCACCATGCTCATGACAACACTCCTTCTGACGGCATATCTGACAAAAGTGAAGCGAAAACCTGCTGCGGCGGTGCTGATGGCGGTGGTGTTCGGGGCGCTGGAGTGTGTGTTCTTTTTCTCCAGCCTGGGGAAATTTTTCGCAGGCGGATATGTGGCGATGCTGATCGCATTGCTGCTCCTCCTTGTCATGTACGTATGGGATAAAGGAACCCAGGTGGAACAGATGCAGAGCGTGAGGCTGAAGATAAAGGACTATATCCCAAAACTCAGAAAGCTGAAGAATGATATCGCCATTGACATGAAGAGCGAGAACATGGTCTTTATCATTAAAGAGAAGAATCCGGAATATGTGGACAGGGACGTTCTTTATTCGATCCTGGACAAAGAACCGAAGAGAGCCCAGGCGTACTGGTTCGTGCATATCTATGTGACAGATGAACCTTATACGTCGAGATACCGTGTGGAGGATTACGGTACTGATTTTGTGTTCAATGTGGGACTGTTCCTTGGTTTTAAGGAACACCAGAGGATCAATGTGTACCTCCGCCAGATCGTCACAGAGATGATCGAAAGCGGGGAACTGCCGAGGCAGAATAAGAAATATTCCATTTATCAGGAGACCTCTGTTGGAACGTTCAAATTCTGCATGATCAGAAAAACGTTGATCCCGGAAAGTGATGTGACACCGGCGCAGAGGATCGCCATATCGCTGAAATATGCTATCCGCCATATCGCGGGATCGCCGGAGAGATGGTATGGACTGGAGAACTCTTCCATGATGATCGAGTACGTGCCGTTGTTTATCCAGGAAAAAGTGATGCATCCCCTGGAGCGGTTCCGTCCGAGAAAAAAAGAGGTCACGGAGAAAAGCTGATACAGAAAATAAAAGATCAGGCGGACATGTTCTCGAACATGGACCGCCTGATCTTTATTCATCCCATCCTTCATAGAACCGGATATTTACGGAGATGTTCCGGATGATATCGCCTTCTTCTGTCTCGATATCATCATGGTCAGAGACATAGGGGAGAAGTGGGTCTTCTTCCTCGAGCTCCACAGTGATCCAATTCCGGCATGCCTCGTTGGCGTTTTCGATGGCGTCATCCAGGGTCTCGCCGGAGGCTTCGCAGCACTCCAGGTCCGGGAACCAGGCATGGTAGCCGCCATCCTTTTTGGGGCGGAAAACCGCAGGGTATATGAATTTCATGACTGTTTGCTCCTTTATAGTCTGATTGAGTTTTCCAGACTCATCCAGTATAGTATATATCGGCATAGAGAAATCCGCAAGGGAAACATAAAGCGTCAGGGAACTGTCACCTCCACTGAATCCCCGGTTTCCAGGATTTCCAATATCTCGATATGCCTCGTCTGGTCTTCTTCCAGGATGCGGGAAGCTTCGGCTTCGGACAGATCACCGTATGCTATGTCCAGGGCAAGAGAGGACCTGCCTTGGAGATCTGTGAGGTCTGTACAGATATAAGAGACAGTATCATTGTCGGGGTCCACATAATATTTCTGGGAGACAGGGGCGTTCAGGATATTATAGCTGTCCGGAAGCCCAAGTGTCTCATTGAGGTTTACCTGGTATTCGGAAGTATAGACGTCAAAAGTTTTGCCGTCCTTTTCTTCAGTACCCTCTGGGGAAAAATCCGAAGCTTCCTTATATCCGTAAGGGTAAACACGGCTGGTCTTCTGCTCTACCACACCCTGAACTCTTGTATAGAGTTTTGCATCTATCTGCTTCCCGGAACCGTAGAAATATGCTTCTGACCAGACGGAATCCTCCGGAAATACAACGCGGATATATTCTCTGTAAGGAGAAGAGACGACTTTTCCCTCCATGATGGAGAGAGTCGTTGTCTGTTCGTCCTGGATCGTGCAGGTCGTCTTTCGGTATGCATAGTTGCTGCTGTACAGATCAGAAAGCCATTCGGGGCGGTCAGTGCCTGCGCCGTGCTGTTTTCCGCATCCGGCAAGGAGAATCGGAAAGAGAAGAAGTGGAAAGAGTCTTTTCTTTTTCATGGATAACCTCCTTTTGTAAAATGAAGACAGCTGTACATGCCTTCCCTGAAAACAGGAAATGCTTAAATTCATTATACTATAAAACTGAAAAAAACTATAAAGAAAAAAATAAAAAGTTTTTTTAAAAAAGTTGTTGACATTTCTAAGGGGCTGTAGTATAGTACTTATTGTTCCGGTCAACGGAACACAACAAAATGCGACAGTGGCTCAGTTGGTAGAGTACGACCTTGCCAAGGTCGGGGTCGCGGGTTCGAGCCCCGTCTGTCGCTCTGAAAGAAGCACTTGAGCTCCTTGAAAAGAGGTTCAGGTGCTTTTTCTTTATCCATGACTGCGGGAAGTTTTCCGGCAGCAGTTTTCTGTACCGGGGTTCGTTATGACTACCTCCGCTGGAGCAGAGGTGATTCTCCGTGGCAGGGGTTTTCGCAGAAATGGTTTTTGTGTTATACTGGGGACACTGAAAGAAAGGGGTGTTTGGATGAAGAAGATAAAGCTTGCTCTTCTGGGTCTGGGAACAGTTGGGACCGGAGTATATAAGCTGATCGATATGCGGTCGGATGTGATGGAACAGACGATCGGCGCGCAGCTGGAGATCAAAAAGATCCTTGTTCACAATATGCATAAGAAGAGAGAGGGCGTTGATCCGTCGCTGCTCACAGACGACTGGAAGGAGATCATTGAGGATGACGAGATCCAGATCGTGGTCGAGGTCATCGGCGGGATGGAACCGGCGCGGACCATGATCCTCGAGGCGCTGCGAGCCGGGAAGCACGTGGTCTCTGCGAATAAAGACCTGATCGCGGAGCAGGGGAGAGAACTGCTGGATACCGCCCAGGAAACAGGAGCAGATTTCCTTTTTGAGGCGGCGGTTGCAGGCGGGATCCCGATCATCCGCCCGCTGAAGCAGTGCCTTGCGGCGAATGAGATCTCTGAGGTACTGGGGATCGTGAACGGCACTACAAACTATATCCTGACAAAAATGTTTGAAGATGGCATGGAGTTTGATGACGCTCTTAAGAAGGCCCAGGAACTTGGGTATGCAGAGGCGGACCCCACCGCGGATGTGGAGGGGCTGGATGCAGGGAGAAAGGTTGCCATCATGGCATCTATTGCATTTCACTCCCGGGTCGTCTTTGACGATGTATATACGGAAGGAATCTCGAAGATCACGGCAGCGGACATTGCCTACGCGAAAGAGTTTGACAGTGTCATCAAGCTCCTGGGCGTGGCGCGCAACACGCCGGACGGGATCGAGGCAGGCGTGTATCCGGTGATGCTGAACAGAGAGCACCCTCTGGCTTCTGTGAGGAATTCATTCAATGCCGTGTTCATACATGGAGATGCTGTGGACGACGCCATGTTCTACGGCCGGGGAGCAGGAGAGATGCCGACGGCGAGCGCGGTCGTGGGAGATGTGATCGATGTAGCGAGAGATATCGCGTACGGCTGTACGGGAAGGATCAGCTGTACCTGTTACAGGAAGCTCCCGGTAAAACCTTTCGGGGAGGCAGAAAACAAATTCTTTATCCGCATGCAGGTGAAGAACCGTCCCGGTGTCCTCGCACAGATCGCGCAGGTGTTCGGGGAACATGAGGTCAGTATCGCGCGTGTTGTACAGAAGAATGCAAAGACGGAACAGGCAGAACTGGTGATCGTGACAGAGAAGGTAAAGGAACTCAATATGAAAGACGCACTGAGCAGGCTCGAAAAGATGGAAAACATCTCCGAGATCAGCAGTGTCATAAGAGAGTTTTAACGGAACGTGGACGTTAACGGAGGGTACAGATGGAGAGACGCGGTCAGCCCATAGGCTTTATGATCAAGCAGATAAATAATGTGTACGAGAAAGATCTGAACGAGAGGCTCAGGACGATCGGGATCACGGCATCCCAGTGCGCTGTGCTGGATTATCTCTTTCATACGAGCAAAGAGGAAGTCAGCCAGAGAGATGTTGAGCGCGCCCTGAACCTGAAAAATCCTACCGTGACCGGCCTTTTGAAGCGTCTGGATGAGAAGGGTTATATCCTGTGCGTTCCCAATGCGAGTGATAAGAGAAAGAAAAATATCTATCTCACGGAAAAGGCATATGATATCCAGCGGCGCATGGAGAACGACCGCAGGAAGCTGGACCGGGAGCTGACGAGAGGGATGACCAAAAGAGAGGTGGCGGCCCTGCGGAAAAATCTCGAAAAACTACTCTACAATATCGCAGATCCGTGAGTTGTCAGATAATTTATTTCAAGTGGTGCCGTGTACTTTTTAAAAAGTGCCTGACACTTTTTAAAAAGTACACGGC
>DWXK01000063.1 GCA_019119205.1 Candidatus Mediterraneibacter intestinavium | reverse complement strand
CTCTTAGAAAGTCTGTCTGTCCATTCGGTGGTGATTTATGGTTTGGCTGGTTGGGAAGCCTCAGGCTATACCTGTATAAGCCGCTAGGTTGTGTATCCGCCTTATGGAAATGGATGCCTGCCGGAAAGGATGTTTATCATGCATTACAAAAGATTACTTACATTTATTGACGGCGTTTCTTCTTACCTCTCTGTCGGCCTTGATGTTGGCGCTGATTTTACCTGGATGTCAATTGCTCTCCCCAATGGTTCTTTTGTCGGGAAGCCCTTTAAGATCATCCATTCTGATTCTCGGTCCAGAGATCTCGCTGTCACAAAAATAAAAGAAGCACAAGAGACGTATTCTCTCAAAAGCCGCTGCTTCCTTGAGTCTACCGGGATCTACCACATCCCGCTCCTGTGCTTCCTTCGTGATAAGGGTTTTGACTGCTCCGTCATTAATCCTATCATCACTAAGAATAGCACAAACATCAACATAAGGAAACTGCATAATGATAAATTCGATTCAAAAAAGGCTGCCCTTGTTGGCCTGAATGTTTCTCTCAAGACTTCCATCCTCCCGGATGATTCTGTTGTCGATCTGCGAAACCTGGTCCGTGATTATTATTATTTCAAGGACCTCCAGTCTGCTGTCGCCCTGAAGCTCACTGCGGAACTGAAAGTATCTTTTCCCGCTTACGCTAAGGTCTTCAGCAAAGTCACCACACTGTCTTCCTTAAAGCTGTTAAGCTCTTATCCTCTTCCTGAGGACATGCTTGCCGTCTCCAAAGAGGACATTGTGGATATCATCCGCAGTACCGCACGTTTTGGCGAAGCTTATGCCCTGCGTAAGTATGACGCCATCATCTCTGCCGCGCAGGATGCCGCTGTTTTCGGCAGGGCTCTTCCTAGCAATGCTGTCCGCATCCGTCTTTATATCGACACTTACCAGGAATACCAGAAGCATCTGGACGCGCTCCTGAAAGCACTTCATGAGACGGTAGAGAAACTGCAGGATACCTTGATCTACGACCAGATCTGCCTTCTGCAGTCCCTGTACGGGATCGGATTCTTAAGTGCAGTCGTCCTGGTCGCAGAGATGGGGGATTTTAAACTTTTTTCTTCCCCGAAAAAGCTTTACGCCTACTTTGGGCTTGACCCCGCTGTCAAACAGTCCGGAAAGCTCAATGGCGATAAAGTACATATGTCCAAGCGTGGCTCCAGCCTTGCCAGACGGGTTCTTCATATGGCCGCGCTCAATAACGTAAAGGTTGCTAAAGGAAGCGGCACACCTGTGAATCCTGTAGTTTACGACTACTACACCCGGAAGTGTTCCTGCAAGAAAAAGCCGGTAGCAATGGGCGCTGTCATGCATAAGATCTGCAACATCATCTTTGCCATGCTCCGGGATAACAAACCTTTTGAGATCATCACTCCGGAAGAACACTGCAGACGCTTTGCTGCAGAGCATCCCGATAAGATCAGGAAGGCTGCATAATCAACACAGCATTCTGAATATTTAGTTTCTGACCAGTCCTATATTGGAGAATGGTCTGTTAAGGTTACCCTTTTTTGCTCTATTGTAATAAATTTAATCTTTTTCATATCACCTCTTGACATTTCTTAGCTGGACTTCAGTGGTTCGTTCAATACTTCTGTTCCCGGTAAGACGAACCGTCCATTCTCTATTAGTATAATGTTTTTGCCTTCTTTTGTCACTACACTTATTTCTTCTAACTCATCATAAGGTATGGTTATATCTGTATGGCAGTGGAAGTAGGCTTTGGAAGCATCTTCCTTCCTCAGGATCGACACGGAATTGTCCTTCGCCATGATCTCCTTGCCGTTCGGATTATAGACCCGGATATCCTCGCTCCAGGAGTAGCAGGTATCTCCCACAGCAAAATGTGGTCCTGTCTTCTCTGCGATGAGGATCGGCATCTTCTCCTCGATCCCGTATTTTCTCGCCGCCACATAAGCGGTCGTGTTGGTGCCGATGGCAAATTCTCCGAGGGGCAGGGTCTCATGGTTTTTCAGCACGTTGTCATAGATATATTTTTTCCCTTCCTCCTGAGAATCGAAGTTGGAGCAGTTGTAATCCGTGATCTTTCCGTCCTTAAAAGCGATCTCCAGATTCCGGTACTCCAGCCCGTCCAGGTATACACGGCTGACGTTCAGGACGCCCTCTGTCCCTTCCAATACAGGAGAAGTGAACACTTCGCCCACCGGGATATTCACATCTGCCACGCAGTTTTCAAATTTCGTCTCCTTCTCCGGGTCGTTCAGAGAGATGAGCCGGACCTTCAGGTCAGTCCTGTTCGCTCCTTTTCCGAGAATGTGGACATACTCTCCCTGATCCAGGGCGTCGATCAGAGTCTGCTGCACCTTCTCGTAAAGCTTTGCATCCAGCGTGTTGATCCGGATGACTTCATCAAAGATCTCCGGATATCTCTCCCCGATCTCCGGCACCGGATAGGCGACAATGGTAAAGCTCCTCTCATCCCCCCGGATGTATTCGTTGGTGATCTGCCCTGACCGGCTGTCATACGTCAGTGCCAGTTCCCTCTGTTCCGCGCTGTATCCCGGCGCCTCCGGCTTTACTTCCGGAGAAAACGGCGTCTCCCCGAATGTCTCTATCACCGCCGGACCGGCAAACTGTGCCGCCAGGTCCCGGTTCTTCTCGTACACGGTCCGCATGACTTCCAGACGGCGCTCGATATACCGTTTATCCATGAAAAGCGCCTGGTCCTGCCTGTGGTCATATTCGTACTGCCAGTTCGGCACTGCACCGAAATATCCGATCTTATGGTGTTCCCTCTTTGTGACCACACTTGACGCCGCACGGTAGATGACCGGCTTTAATCCCATTTCTCGGAAATTTTGTATCGCCGCCCGTATCACTTTCTCAAATCCCAGGCTGTAACGTATATTTACAACGGATTTTTTTGAAAGATCTTTTCCCGTATTGATGAACCCGATGCGGTATCCCTCGGTGTAGACGTCCGCCATCTTCCGGATCGTCTCCTCCGGCAGTGTGCGCAGGCAGCGCGCTGTCCCCAGCTCATTTTCTGTGATATATTCACCGAACCGGTAGAGATATCTATCATTCTCCAGATCGGCATGTTCTATGATATCCGCCGCAAAAGAACAGTCCGGGTCGATCTGCTCCTCGATCCGGTCCGCCAGGAACACATCGCAGTAGTCGCTGGCATACCAGTAAATGATGTCTTTTACCTCTTTTGCCTCCGGCTCTTCCTCCCCTTCAAAACAGTTGTACACCTCAATGAACAGCTCGAAGAGGATCGTGAGGTAATCTGTCCGTTCTTCGAAAACAGCGGGGATACCCGAGCGCATTTCCGCGTACAGAAGGCTGAGCAGCCTGCCCATGTCTTCTCCCAGTTTCTCCACGGCATATGCAGGGTCTGCATAGCTCTTTCTGTAGTTCTCAGGCAGGATATCCCGGTACAGGATCTCATTGAGGCTCTGCATCTCCTCCAGACTGTAGCGTTCCCAGCTGCCGTCCGAGACCTTCCTCCTCACATTTTCCAGTTCCAGGAGAAAGAGTGCCGTGTCCTGAAAGAAGGCGCGGTATTTTTCGGATACCGTCTCCTCCGATACGATTCCCCGCAGCCTGTCCACCGCAAGGGCATGGCGCTCCTCACACTGTTCATTTCTTTCTCTGCGCATCTCTTTTAAATCCATTGTCACATCAGTCCTCCTATAAATATCACCAGGAACAGGATCAGGACAATACCGTTCACCGGCAGTCCGATCTTGCAGGTGATGTAATTTCTTTCTCTTTCCCTGAATCCTTTTACTGCCGCGTTGATCCCGAGGATGGACAGCGCAAAGGAGACCACGGCGATCCCGCCTACGATCCCTGCCGCATTTCCCCTGGCGAGATAGGCATACAGGATGCATCCTCCCAGCGCGGCGAGCGCCGCCGCCGCCAGCACACAGGAGACGACACCCATATGGGAATGCTTATATTTTGCCTGTCCGTATTTTCTTGTCCCCCGCTTCTTCCTGTCTTTCTCCCGCTGTCTCTCCTCAGCGCTTTTTCCGTTTCCGAACATAATGTCTTCTCCTTATCGCATTACAGATCACAAATATGATATAGCCGAGCACTCCGCCCAGTGTGTTCAGAAAAATGTCATCCACATCAAAGCTCCCCACTCTCGTGATGAGCTGCATGACCTCCACTCCCAGGCTCAGGAGAAGGCTGTAGAACAACGTCTTAAAAAAACCTCTCGAGCTGCTCGCCATTGAAATAAAGAAACCAAATGGCACAAATATCAGGATATTTCCAAACAGGTTGGAAAACACTGCGAACGCTCCCAGTTCTTCCCGATATGTGATAAACCGGTTGATCTCTTTAAAAAGTTCCAGATTGTAGCGGTACTCATCCATTACCCCTTCCCTGCCGTACCAGTCCGACAGGAAGAGGAAATAGATCAGAAAACCTATATATAAGATAAACAGGATCTTTCCCAGAATTCGGATCCTTTTCGCCTGTTTTTTATTCACTGAAGATTACCCTTTCCAAAAGTCGTCAGAATATCCCCCACCGGTACCGTGTCCTTTGGCAGGATCACACGGAGCCAAATGAGATTATTAAGATGGGACAGGCCCCTGTGCAAAGGGGTCTGTCCCTTTTGAAGTTAAAACGTGATCTCTTTTTTATGCCGCAGCAGGTTTGCACCGTTCACAATGGAGATGACTCCTGCCGTGATCCCGATGACCAGGACGAGGATCCCGACCACGATGTTTCCCGTTCCGCTGCTCTTCATCGTACGATATGCTTTTTCCATATTCTGCGCCTCCTTATCTGACTCCATATTTCTCATAGTATGCATCGATCGCCGCCTTTAATGTATCATCGATGATAACTTTGCCGTTGTACGGTCTGTTATACAGATACTCCACAACGTCTTCCATGGATACGATCGCCGCAGTGTCAAATCCGTACAGATCCTTCACCTCATCCAGTGCGCACTTTTCTCCGCCTTTTCCCACTTCCATCCGGTTCAGGGATACCATGAGCCCGACGATCGTCACGTCAGCAGCGCCTCTTACCTTCGGAACGGTCTCTTCCATCGACTTGCCGGATGTGGTCACATCCTCGATCATGATCACGCGGTCACCGTCCCTGAGCTTGCTCCCCAGAAAGCTTCCCTTGTCCGCGCCGTGGTCTTTCTCCTCCTTACGGTCCGAACAGTAGCGTACTTCCTTTCCGTACAGTTCGCTGTAAGCGATCGCTGTCACTACGCTCAGCGGGATCCCTTTGTAAGCCGGTCCGAACAGAACGTCAAAATCATCCCCGTACGTATCGTGGATCGCCTTAGCATAATACTCTCCCAGTCTCTTGAGCTGGGAACCTGTGACATAAGCGCCCGCATTCATAAAAAACGGAGACTTCCTCCCACTTTTCAGTGTAAACTCCCCAAACTTCAGCACGTCGCTGTCCACCATAAATTCGATAAATTCCTGCTTATATGCTTCCATCCTGATAAACCTCCCTGCATTTATGATACGCCGGCTCTCCCGCCGGATATGTCTTTCTCGGATTCTTTACAATTTTAACATATGTTTCCGCTATTTTCAATTTTCCTATTTCACGATGCCTGTCATATCCGCCACGCTCTCAAAGCCCTGGCGTTCCATATATGCCTCGATCCCGTCCACGATCTTCGCCGACACGCCCGGATCATGGAAATTTGCCGTTCCGACAGATACTGCGCTTGCGCCCGCGAGGATCATCTCGATGGCGTCCTCTGCCGTTGCGATGCCGCCCATTCCGATGACAGGGATCTTCACAGCATTTGCCGCCTCATACACCATGCGCACAGCGATCGGATGGATCGCAGGTCCGGACACGCCGCCGGTCTTGTTCGCTAGCACGAATGCTTTCCGGTTGATATCGATCTTCATGCCCGTGATCGTATTGATGAGGGAAACTGCATCCGCGCCGCCCGCTTCCACTGCTCTCGCCATCTCCGCGATGCTGGTCACATTGGGGCTGAGCTTCATGATCACCGGCTGCTTCGCATATTTTTTCACCGCACGGGTGATATCTTCCGCCGCTTTCGGGTTCTGTCCGAAAGCGATACCGCCTTCTTTTACGTTCGGGCAGGAGATATTGATCTCCAGCATGTCCACGTCCTCGCCCGCAAGGCGCTCCACCACCTCACAGTAATCTTCCTCCGATCTGCCGCATACATTGACGATGATCTTTGTGTCATATTTTCTCAGGAACGGGATATCCCTCTCACAGAACACGTCGATCCCCGGATTCTGCAGTCCCACTGCGTTCATCATGCCGCCGTATGTCTCTGCCACCCTAGGAGTCGGATTTCCCTCCCAGGGCACATTTGCAACGCCTTTTGTCGTCACCGCGCCAAGCCGGTTCAGGTCAACATAATCCGCGAATTCCGCGCCGGAACCAAACGTCCCGGATGCTACCGTCACCGGATTCTTCCATTCCACGCCTGCGATATTTACTTTCATGTTCATCAGATCTCCACCTCCGTAGAAAGGAATACCGGACCGTCCTTGCAGATCCTCTTATTGTTCACATTGCTGTGATGGTCTTTCTCCTTGGACTTGCAGACACAGGCAAGACAGGCGCCGATGCCGCAGGCCATACGCTCCTCCAGGGAAATATAGCACTCGATGCCGTTTTCCTCCGCATAGTTCTTGATCGCACGGAGCATCGGAGTCGGACCGCACGCATAGATCAGGTCTGCTTCCAGGGCATTCTCCCGGATCGCGTCCATAACATTTCCCTTTGTGCCGACACTTCCGTCTTCCGTCGAAATGTACACTTCTCCGTTCTGCTCAAACTCTTCCCGCAGGAATGTCTCCGCATCCCGGTAACCCACCACGATCTGCTTCTTCGCGCATTCCATCTGCTTTGCCAGCTCCAGGATCGGCGGCACTCCGATACCGCCGCCCATCAGGAACACCTTTTTCCCCTCCGCCTTCTCAAAGGGGAATCCGTTTCCCAGAGGACCGATGACCGGGACTGTATCTCCTGCCTGCATCTTCGAGAAAAGCTCCGTTCCCGTTTTCTCACCCGTGACACGGTAGACCACACGGAGCGCGCCTTTCTCCTTATCGATCTCACAGATACTGATCGGGCGGGGCAGAAGCTTGCTGCCGTCGTTCGTATACATTGAGATAAACTGTCCCGGGCGCGCTTCCTCCGCCGCTTTCGTCTTCAGCCACATGCTGTAAATCCCCTGCGCGATCCGCTCCTGAGAGAGGACCACTGCATTTTCTCTTTCCTTCATATGAACTCCTTTATCAGAATTTTCAGATTACTTTTCTCAAAAGGTGCCGTGTACTTTTGCAAAAGTACACGGCACCTTTTGCATAATATTTTCAGAATATTTTACAAATTTCCTTCCAGTGCGCCCCTGATGTCTGCTGCCATCGCTTCCACTGCCGCTCTGGATGCGTCCCCGAAGTTCTCCGGTCCGAATTTAGCATATGCCTCCTGCTTATATGCCGCGATGATACCGCGGGAGGAGTTCACGATCGCGCCGAGACCGTCCTCATTGAAGAAATGTACCAGGTCTTTGCCCTGTCCGCCCTGTGCGCCGTATCCCGGAACAAGGATGTATGCTTTGGGCATGATCTTTCTCAGGATCTTTCCCATCTCCGGATAAGTCGCGCCGACGACCGCGCCCACATAGCTGTACTCATCGCCCATACAGTCAGCGCCCCACTCTGCGACTTTCTCGCCCACCAGTTCATACAGCGGGCGCCCGTCGATCAGGCGGTCCTGGAACTCTCCGCTGGAAGGATTGGACGTCTTCACAAGAACGAAGATTCCTTTCTTTTCCTCTTTGCACACCTCGATGAACGGCTTCACTCCGTCAGATCCGAGATAGGGATTGACTGTTGCAAAGTCCTCCGCGAACGGAACATATTCTTTGTTCCCTACTTTTACCTTTCCCAGGTGTCCCACTGCATAAGATGCAGAAGTGGATCCGATATCGCCTCTCTTGATATCTCCGATCACGACCAGGTCTTTTGACTTACAGTAATCCACAGTCTTTTTGAACGCCTCGATCCCCGGAACGCCAAACTGCTCGTACATTGCGATCTGCGGTTTCACCGCCGGGATCAGGTCGTATGTCTTGTCCACGATCTCTTTGTTAAACTGCCAGATCGCCTCTGCCGCCCCTTCCAGGGTCTCGCCGTATTCTGCAAACGCCTTATCCTGCACATGCTGAGGGATATAGTTCAGCATCGGGTCAAGCCCTACCACGATCGGCGCGCCTGTTTTTTTAATTTTTTCAACTAACTTGTTAATCATAACATTTCCTCCTTTTTTTCATAAAATCTGACATTTCTCCTCAAACGGACCGCCTCCCCTGCTGAAAGACCTGCCCCTTTGACTAAAACAGTCCGCTCAGTCCTCCGGGCGCCAGCAGTGAGAACGGCGGTACTGGGATATTCCTCAGGATCCCGTAGATCAGGATCAGCACCAGCACTCCGACCAGAAACCTCACACTGATCCTGCCATCCACATGGTTTCCGCCGGTGACCGCCCAGTCGATCCCGCGGCCCACGATATAAAGTCCTATAAAGGGGATCAGTATGGTCATCAGAGGATTGTAACAGAACGCCTCCAGAATGTCTCCATGCAGAAGGGCGTAACACGCCCTGCCGGCTCCGCATCCCGGACAGTACAGCCCGGTGAGCAGATGCAGCGCGCAGGGGATCGGATATATCTTCGGATCATGGAAGTAGAGATAAACCGCTCCCGCTCCTGCCACAATCCCGGCGCACAGCAGGATCGATATGCGGACCATCCTGCTCTTTTTTAAAAGTTCTCTCATTGTCATTTTCTGACCTGATATCATATTCATCCGGTTCTTTTCATTTTCTCAGGACATCAGTAAAAATAATATCCTCCCATCGCCGAGAACAGACCAAGGGAGATCATCAAAAGGTCCCACACGATCCCGGATGCAACAGCAACAATGATCCAGATCTTCGCCTTTCTCGCAGAGTCAGCCGCTTTCTGCCCATCCCCTGCCGAAGCCTCGCTGCTGATCTTCACCGCATATACAATAGCAACGATACCAAAAGGCGGGCAGCAGCAGATCGTAGATATAATAGAAAGCACCAGATACGGAACCCAGTTGACTGTTTTTTCCGGCACCTGATAAGCATTCTGCTCATAAGCCCCTTCTGATCCTGTCCCTCTGTTTCCGTATGTATAAGGTACCCCGTGTACTTCCCGGGCTTCCTGCTGGTTTTCCTGTGTATCCTGACCTATCTGTGATCCCTGACCTGCCGGCGGTTCCGGGCTCACTTCCGACCGCGTTCTTATCCCTGCTGCCAGATTCTCTTCGCCGCAGTACGGACAGCACAGCGCGTCATCCGGTATCTCCCGATAACAGTTTGAACATCTCATAGTCTAACCTTCTTTCTCGCATCGATGTATAAGTTCGAGAATGCCTGAAGCATTCACACTCTGTTAATCATACCATTGAACCCCCTTGGCGCACAAGCAGAATCCTGAAACTTTTGACGCGGTCCTTGAAACTTTTGACGCAATCCTGAACTTTTAGAAGAGCAAAGCGAAAAAAGATCACACCGCTCCGCAGAAAAACGCTTCGGCACATCCGCCAAAAGCGCCCTTCCCGGATACAGTGTGATCTATACTGCATATTCTCCCGATATTATTTTATGATCCGGCTTTCACCGCGTGGATCAGCCCCGACTTCAGCAGGACCGGCCGCAGCGCATTATACAAAATCCCTACCAGAATCACGGATACCACCGCATTCACAAACGTAGCTGCAGCGCCCCACTTCGCCAGCACCTCTGCCATCTGCTGAGGCTGCCCCAGGATATACTGCTTATAGAAATATCCCACAAGCGGGTCTGCGATCACGTTGAACCCCAGTCCTGCCACCGATGCGATCACGCTCCAGCGGAGCACGTATTTCCGGTCCGTACTCTGGTCGATCTTCGCGATCCGGTGCGCCACAAGTCCGACGATCAGCCCGATACAAAGCTTCAGTACAAACGTCTTCGGAGCACCCGTGATATATACCGGATCCATCAGGTCAGCGATGGACATTCCCACCGCGCCTGCAAGTCCTCCGTACCAGCCCCCCAGTATCAGGGCTCCCAGCACGCAGAATGCATTCCCGATGTGGATCGATGTCGCGTCGCCGCCCGGCAGCGGGATCTTGATCTGCAAAAATGTAAATGATACATAGCACAGCGCCGCCATCAGCGCGGTCTGTGCCAGTTTGATGACTGTCTGATTTCTCCGTTCCATAACAACCGCTTCCTCTCTTTACCTGTACGGGCTGTATCCTGCCCGCCACAGGTATACTATCATCATACTGGCTGTTTTAAAACGTCCAGTTATCATCTTTTCATACAGTCCACTTTTCTATTCCCGGGTACGGTGTGGACTGTGGCTTCCCAATCTCACTTTTTCCAGTTCTCTGGCGTCCTCTTCTTTGAGATAGTCAAACAGATAATTTCTGGCTTCTCCTTCTTTTCCGAGATAGTCTCCCCGCATTTCCCGCAGGGCAAGTTCCACTTCCTCCCTCAGCCCTGCCGCGGACATTCTGCGGGCTCCCTGCCCCAGGATGATGACCTGCTCCAGCCCGTCCGATGTCGCCACTGTCACATCCGCGGTCCGGGCGATCTTCCGCACAGTCTTCTCGATATACTGGTCTGCTGTCTCCGCCTCTTTTGTATAGACAACATAGATATTGTGATACTTCATCACCTCTCCGGGATTCCCCTCTACCTTGTAGGCGTCAAACACCAGGATCAGTGTACACTGCCTCCAGCCCTGGTAGTTGCAGAGGATGTCTGCCAGCTTCCCTCTGGCTCCCTCCACGTTCGTCTCTGAGAGTTTGCGGAGCTCGTCCCAGGCAAAGATGATATTGTAGCCATCCACCAGGAGATACTCCTCCTGTTTTTCCCTGCCTTTGCGTCGTCCCCCTCTTTGTTCCTGCGCCCTCAGTCCCGCCGCTTCAGACTGCCCGGCAGCTGACGCAGAAGATGCGCTCCCGGCTGAGCCGCCCTTTCCCGCACGTCCATATACAGTCACTGCTCTCCGGTTCTGCTCTCTCTTCACAGGGTCCGGCGTACGCACGTAGATAGCGTCCAGTTCCTCCCGGGTCAGTTCGATCCTGCTGCCCGATCCCCGCACCACAGGGATATCCGGAAGTTCATCTTCTTCCACTTCCTCTTTATCCAGACTGCTCTCCATGTGCATATAGTCCTCCACCTGGTACCAGGGGACTACAAATCCCGCGCCGTGAGCGCAGAATACAGACCCTGTGGGATTCTCCGTGTCCGCTTCCGAATCATATCCGCATGCGGCAATGACTTCCTCCGCGTTGTGACAGACATCATACCCTTTCAGAGCGCACATCATCCGCCCTCTCCCGCCTGTATATCCGGCAAATTCTTTCTGATAGCCCCGCATTGCAGACACCGGCGCCGTTCCTGTGAGCACCGCGGCTGTCCCATCTGTCTCCGGCGGCTCAAACCTGCCGTACATTCTCTGGATATCGGTCATCGCCCGTCCGATATTCTCAGCGGGCATCTCCAGCCGGAATTCATAGTAGGGCTCCAGCAGGATGCTCTTCGCCTTCTTCAGCCCCTGACGGACAGCACGGTAGGTCGCCTGACGGAAATCGCCCCCTTCTGTATGTTTCTGGTGCGCCCTTCCGGAAGTCAGGACGATCTTCATGTCCGTGACCGGCGAACCGGTCAGCACACCGGCATGTTCCTTCTCTTCCAGATGGGTCAGCACCAGCCTCTGCCAGTTCCGGTCCAGCACGTCCTCACTGCACTCCGAGGCAAAATGCATCCCAGATCCCCGCTCTCCCGGTTCCAGCCTCAGATGGACCTCCGCATAGTGGCGGAGAGGCTCAAAATGTCCCACGCCCTCCACCGGCTCTTCGATAGTCTCTTTATAGACGATATTTCCCTCACCGAACATCACCAGCACCTTGAACCGTTCTTTGATCAGGCTCTGAAGGATCTCTGTCTGGACATCTCCCATGATCTGGACATGGATCTCACCCAGTCTCTCATTCCATACGACGTGCATCTCCGGGATCTCTTCTTCCAGCTGTTTCAGATTCCTCAGCATGGTGTGTACATCGCATCCATCCGGCAGGATAACGCTGCAGGTCAGCACGGGCTCCAGGACCGGCAGATCTGATGCCGGTTCCGCTCCCAGTCCCTGTCCCGGATACGTCTGCTCCGGACCTGTCAGTGCGCAGACCTGTCCGGCACACACCTCCTGCACCATCTCGTATTTTGCCCCGGAATAGATCCTGATCTGGTTTACCTTCTCTTCGATCTCCGGGATCACGTCCTTCACTTTCAGCTTTCCTCCGGTCACTTTAATATAGGTGAGACGGTTTCCCTGGTCATCCCTTGCGATCTTGTAGACCTTTGCCCCGAACTCCTCCGGATATTCTTTTTTCTCCGTAAATCTGTCCAGACCGTCCAGCAGTTCCTCCACGCCCTGTACCTGGAGCGCTGAGCCAAAGTAGCATGGAAACACCTTTCTCTCAGCGACCGCCTGCCGGATCAGATCATCAGAAACACTTCCTGTCTCCAGATATTCCTCCAGCATAGCGTCTTCACACACGGCAAGGTCCTCCGGCACCACGCTCATGCCTTCCCGGTCTCCTCCCTTAAAATTATCCCGGAAATCCACGCATCCTTCGCCGAATTTTCCCCGGAGTTCCGCCAGCAGGGAATCTCGGTCCACGCCCTCCTGGTCCATCTTGTTGATAAAAATAAAGGTTGGGATCTGATAGCGCTTCAGAAGCCTCCACAATGTCTCTGTGTGTCCCTGGATCCCATCAGCCGCGCTCACCACCAGCACCGCGCAGTCCAGGACCTGGAGCGTCCGTTCCATCTCCGCAGAAAAATCCACATGTCCCGGAGTGTCAAGAAGGATCACTTCTGTCTGCCTCCAGGGGAACACCGCCTGCTTTGAGAAGATCGTGATCCCCCTCGCCCGCTCCAGTTCGTATGTATCAAGAAATGCATCCTTGTGGTCCACCCGTCCCAGTTTCCGTATGCTGCCGCTTAAGTAGAGCATACTCTCCGAGAGGGTTGTCTTCCCTGCGTCAACATGGGCGAGGATACCCGTGCTGAGATGCTTTCCCGTGTCATGTATCTGTTTCGTCTCTTTATCTCCAGACGTATTTCCCATAGAAAATACCCCTTTCTGTTCTATAATCCGAAAATTATAATATCACAGAAAGGGGTATTCGTCGATAATCCATTATTTTCTCCCTGAACCATACACAATTATAATTTTTTATATCTGCGTCCTTTATTCTTCCCGATTGCTTTGATATTTCCAGTGTTTACAAGTTCGTTTACCAGAGCCCTCGCTCTCGACTCTTTCACTCCGATAAACGCTGCTATATCACTTGTTTTATATTCTCTGTCGAAATTCATATATTCCAAAATAATCTCCAGCTGCTGCTCCGTCTTTTTCGAGATTTTCTTTTTATCGCCATTTTTTATCGCCACTTTTTTATCGCCATTTTTTATCGCCACTTTTTTTACAAACGATAATTTTAAAATAGTTCTATCCGGACCGTACTCTTCTGTAACTTCGGGCTTCTCCCACCCCTGCTGTTCCCATACACCGTATATATCAGGGACACCGCTTCCAGCTCTCTCACCAATCCCAATCAGATTGAACATCTTCATCAATGCTTTATTTCTGGGATCGGAAATACCACCTTTGAGCATCTGGGCTTTTCCAGTCCGGATACTGCCGGGATTCTCCATCACTATCGAATCTGTATCTTTTCGGATCACGATTCCTCTCGGAAAATAAAAATCTGTGTTTACCAGACAGTTCGCCAGCGCTTCCCTCAACGCCTTGTGTACAGGCGTGTCATCCACACGTGTTATTCCTTCCAGTTTAAAGGGAATTTTCAGATCTTTCACAAGCTTCCCGTAAACCCGGAAAAAGAAATCAAACAAATTTCCGGTCCAGTCACCAGAACTGGACTGCAGCCTGTCTGTCCAGCGGATCGCCGGATCAAGGATTTCCCTGTAATCAAGAAAATATTCCGGAAATTCATATAAGATCTTATACTCCTCTCCGAACATTAAAAGCCCCGCTGCAGTAGGATGCAAAGTTTTGTCTTTCGCAGACAGCTTTGCCGCGCCTATCCTTTCCAGATATTCTGCATCGTCCAATCTCTCCCAGACATGTTCTCTTCGATAAGCCATGTGACGATTACGATAAGCATGAACTGTCTCTGTATTGAGCACATCTAGCGACATATCTTCCAGGATCTTCATATCTGCCGTCTCTTCCGGCTGATCCCGGAGCATTGCGAGCACCTCTCTTCGCTCACAGTGATAATCCCCCTCCCAGTTTCTTCGGAAGGTTCCATTGAACATATCGCCGTTTATAAATACCGGCTTCTGCTCGCGCTTTGCTTTTGGAACATAAATGACCATTATGACACTGCCATTTTCCTCATATATTTCAATGTCACTGTCTGTCAGAAGATTTACTGAGACCTTATTTTTATTGTTGATCGTATCCCAGAAATCTTTTCGCAGCTTAGCCGCATTTTCCAGCCCGGTCATATACCAGCTGCCGTCTTTGTTTTCCTTTACACCAAGGATAATGACTCCGCCATAGCAGTTGGCAAAAGCTGAATAAGATTCCCACAGGGACAGCGGGAGTCCGCCTTTCGCCTTTTTAACTTCGCGTCGGTTATCTTCACGGTAGGAGTCAAACTGAGACATATCAAAATTCAAATGCTTTCATCCTCTCTGCGCTCATTAGTTCCAGACGTATTTCCCATAGAAAATACCCCTTTCTGTTTTATGATCATACATCCGTAATCATATCACAGAAAGGGGTATTCGTCGATAATTCATTACCCTGTCTTTAATTATTTGTCTGATGGTGGAAGATCAGGCTCTCCCGGTCGATCCCACGGAACTCATAGCCCTTGTCCTGGTAATATTTCAGGATATCAGGCAGCGCCTCCACCGTCGTATCCTTTGTAGCCGCGTCATGGAACAGGATCATAACATGATCATACTCATCCGTCTCAGACTGTTTGATGATCTCTTCTTTTGTGGCTTTCGAACCGTCTCCGCTACTGATGTTCCAGTCATAATACTGATATCCCTTTTCCAGGACCTTCTCAGTAAGTTCAGTCATAATGCCCTCTGTATACTTCCTGGACACCGTGTTCGACGCACCTCCCGGGAAACGGATGTAGCAGGGCACAAAACCGATCTGCTCCTTTGCAAGTTCCCCGATTTTCTCCAGATCTTTAAAATACGCATCCACCGACGCATATACCTGGTCGTATTCATGGATATAGGAATGCAGCCCTATGGTATGCCCCGCATCATATGCCGTCTTGATCATGGAAAAATATTCCGGCTGCTGCCCTGTTATAAAGAATGTTGCCTTTGCATCATATTCCGCAAGGATATCCAGCACTCTCTGTGTGTTTTTGGACGGACCATCATCAAAAGTCAGGTATACAACTTTCTCGCCCTCCGGAGCCTCGGTCGTTCCCACCGGCACTCCCGGCTGGACCGAGTCTGATTTTTTCCTTGCCTCCAGGGCTGCTTCTGCCTCTTCCTGTGCCTTTTTTTCAGCTGCCGCCTTCTCTGCCGCCGCCTGCTGTTCCGCCGCGATGCGCTGTTCTTCTCTCGCAGCCTCCCTTCCATTTGCGACCATGCAGAAGATCGTTGCCACAATAACGAAGAAAACAAGCCCGCACAGGATCAGCGCATTAACGTTATAGCGGGTCCCCCTCCTCCTGTCCATTATCACATCTCCTCATTTGTATTCCAATCTATATCAAGTATACAATATCTTGTACAATAAAGATATCTGTTTAAGAAATAATTAATAAACTTTTTCTGGTAAAGCATCACATCAAATGTAACGCCAGATTAACGTCCATTATAGGATACAAATTTTAAAAAAGATGTTCGCTTTTCTTAAATTTTGTTAACATTTCATAACATAGTGAAAAACTTCTTTATCTTACAATATAAACAATATGCGCAGAGTCTTTCATGCGCCTGAAAAGCATGGTACAATATAGCAAAACAGTCTGTTTACAGCAGAAATGCAAAAAGCAACGACAGGAGGATGAAAAAATTGGAAAGACATACCATGGCAATGAAGGTTAACTCCGGAAAAATGAACGAATACCGTCGGAACTTAGGCGAGGTCTGGTCAGATCTGACTGCCTTTCTTGACCGCAACCAGCTCCGTAACTTCAGCATCTGGAATGCCGAAAACCTGATCTTTATCTACTGCGAATCTGACAAAGAGATCGCTCTTTCTGAAAACGATACTGCCGCCGTGAAGGAAATGACCCAAAAATTTGACGGCACCTTCACCTGGATCTCTACTCCGGGCGAAAACATGCGCCTGATGTATGAAAACTTCGGTATCGTCCGCGAGAGCAAAGAACTGATACGCCACCGGATGTTCATGACAAAACTGAAACCCGGATGCGAGGAAGAATATAAGGCGCGGCATGACGTTCTCGCAGCACAGCGCGGCGGTGTCCCGGACCCCGGTCCCGACAGCAATTTCAGCATCTGGAGCGCAGGCGGGTATATCTTCGGCTATGACGAGATCGACACCACGATGGAGATCGAGGAAACGCCTGAGGCGCGCGAAAATACCATTGCCTGGGAGACACGCCAGCTGGAGATCATGGACTGGATCACAGACGATGTGGACTGGATGACCGGAGAACACCATGCCAGCAGCATAAGGCTGGCATGGCATGAGGGGAAATAACTCTCACTTTGCGTTTTTTGCCAGACACCGGAGGTAAACGCCTCCTCCCTCTGTCTGCCTCACCTCTTTCAGGGAGAATTCCAGCGGGCTGACGCCGTTCAGCCCGGGAATCCCTGCAAAAACAGACGCACTTCCCTGACTTCCATCGGTCACCGGAGCTATCACCAGGCTGAGTTCATCTACCATGCCTGCGTCCAGAAAGCTCCAGTCTGCCCCGCCGCCTCCGCAGAGCAGCAGCTTCTCTATGTGGAACAGCCGGTACAGTTTTTCCATCGCCTCCCGGCAGTCAAGCATTTCTTTTCCCGCAACGATATAAGAAACGCCTCTTTTACGCAGGTACGCTTTATACGAAGAAGGAGTCCCTTCCGTCAGAAGCTCGATCACATGCGCCGGGGCACGTCCTCTGTTCCAGAACTCCCCGGATTCCCATCCGATCACACCCTCTGTATCCACAGAGACATAATAGAGATCAGCATGATCGTCCGCGACAAAATCGCCGTCCGGAACCGGACTATTCTCCTCTGCACTCTCCAGCTCCGCTCTCTCCGGCTTCCGAAAATCTGTAAATTCCTGCGTAGTCGTCGTTCCGTACATCCATGCGTCCGCATCCATCTCAGACCGCATCGCACCGTATTCTCCCGCCAGTCTCCCGGCAGTTTCTGTTCCCATAAACGGTCCGTTGATTTTTCCGTCCAGGGAACTTAAAATGTGGCAAATCACATAAGGTCTCTTCATCTTTTCTCACCTTTCTTTCTCTTTTTATCCACTCTTCCGGTCCATTTTACCACGATTATCCTCAGTCCGCTTTTTTATCCACGTCTCCTCTTTACTTTCGGTCTGTTTCCCCCTGTCACTGCCAGATTCAGCACATTCCGTTGTAGAAATATTCCTGCGCGTATTCTCCGCTGTGTACTCCGCCTTCCTGTTCCAGGAAATACAGATTACCTTCCCGCTCATTGTCCGCATAGCGGAACGTCCCGTCGCTCACATCCGCCATCGCCTCAATCTGTCTTTTAAAAGAGGAATAGGCGAAGTCTTCCGTTCCGGACGCCGCAAAGATAAAGAAATCATCCCACTCATGCCCGGAATCACGCACCAGAGACGCCATGTGTTCTCCATCTGAAGTGAGATTTCCACTGGAAGGCATAAAATACCGTAAATAATCCAGGCAGTACTGGAAGGTCCTCCATGTCGCCACAGATCCCATGGAAAATCCGCAGAATGCACGGTGATCCCTGGATGCCTCCAGCCCCTCCGGCGTCGTATCTTCTGCATAAGTGCTGTATGTTCCCTCCACTGCCGGTATCAGATCATTGACCAGTTCGTTGTGATAGTTTTCCGTAAGCTGCAACGCCAGGGAATAATCAGCGCTGTCATCCTCACTTTCGTTGTTATAAGTAGGGCACACAACGATCATAGGACGGATCTTCCCGTCCGCCATCGCATTATCCAGCATATTTTTAAATTCCGCAGGACGATCCGGCGCGCCCAGATATGTGGTCTCGTCACTCCATCCGCCGTGCATCAGATAGAAAACATTGTACTGGTTATCCTCGGAATAATCATATGGCAGATAAACGATCGCACGCTTGTGGAGCACCTGGTCCTGCTGTTCGTAAGTCATGGACTCATAAGTATCATATTCAAGTTCAACCAGCGTACCGGGATATTCTGATTCCGAATAATATTCCCCGGGGATCTGCGCCAGTTCGTCCGGCAGAGAGCCTTCTGTTATCATTTCGTTTTCATTCATTTGCTGTTCTGAAGTATCGGACACTGCATCCGCCATATCATCACTCTCCTCAGTTCCACTGACATCAGTACTCTCTTCACCGCCGTTTCGGCTGCCGGCACTGTCACTCTCCTGCGCACATCCCGAAAAAAGAAATGCCGCAGCCAGGAAGACCGCGGCCAGTCTGTATCTCTTCACAGTATACCTCCTGATTTTTTATTTTATCTCATTATAGTCCAGGCTGATCTTCCGTGAGAAGAGATGTCCTGGTTATGCAGTATATACCAGGGGGGTTTGCAGTATGATTTAAAAACAGGAATTCTTCATGCAAAAACCTGTTCTCAGTTACTGTATAACCTTCGGAAATATCCTGGGAATATTCATAGGTCAATACCTGGGGAACTTTATGCGTTCCATGCAGATGAGCAAAATACCCGAGTATACGACAACAGAAGAAAGGTGGCGGCTCTCACTACACTACGGGGTACTCATCTGGATCATCGTCCTGTTTCTCGTATTCGCAGCCGGTTTACTGTATACAAGGTACAGGAAAAAGTAAATACCTTCAGAACTTCAAACAAGGACCGAGGATATCAGCTCCTCGGTCCTTGTTTCCTGTATTTCCACTGCAACACACTGTGCCGAAGTTAACTTTGTTCAGCCTTCCGGTCAGTCTTCATTTTCGATAACCTATGTTGCAATTATTTATTTAACCAACTAGTTCTTTTGCCTACCTAAAATCATCAATCGTCACACCAGCCTACCACCTTATCCCACTGTATATATGCGAACCATTTTCCGGTTCCTCACCCGAAGTTTCCATACATCCTCCGGCTTTTCATTCAGTTCAAACGCCCCGTACACTCTCCCGTCTCCACTGAGCACTTCCAAGATTGGACCATCCGACAGTATCCGCAGTCTCTCAGTATCTTTCGGAACCGTCATTGACTTTTCTTCATTTATCCCCGCATCTCCAGTAAAGACCAGCTGTTCCTCCTCCGCCTGATACCTGAGTTTTTCTTTTCCAAGCAAAAGTTCGAGCGCTCTTTCATCCGGATTTTTTATATCCCATGTGATCTCCAGCTCGGCCGTGCCTCTGCCGTTCATACCGCGCAGTTCTATCTCGTCCCCCTGATAGGACTCCAGCTCCATGAATATCTTTTTCTGCATTTCAAAGTTTTCCGTAAATTTCTGTGTCAGGATATACTTTCCTTCTTTCTCTGTCAGACCAAGTTCCGTCGGCACACTCATGGTTCCCGTATACGTCTCATCCTTATTCCAGGTCCTCAGCCATTTCACCAGAATCTTTTCCTCCGTTCCAACAAATGTCTGGCCGGCATAGGGAAGGTCTGTTCCGTATACGCTTTGCTTTTCCTGAAGAGGTTTAAACTGAAATCCGTCAAAATCACCCACAATGTACGATCCGTCAGCGGAGAGGAACACCCATTTTCTCCCCTGCCCCGTCTCCAGCGGGAAAAGATCCGGACACTCCATCATTCCGTCAAACGTCAGTTCCTGTGTCTTCTCCCAGCAGAACAAGTCCTTCGAGCGGTAGATACCGAAGTCAGATCCACTCAGATACAGGACCATATAATACGCATTGCTTTCCTCGTGCCAGTATATCTTGGGATCTCTGTCCTCATCCTGCTCACAGGGCAGACCGCCCGCTTCATATGTGAGCAGAGACTTTCCTCCGTCTGTGCTGTAGGCAAGCTTCTGGGAGAAAGGGCTTTTATTCTCCCGGCTCCATGCCGAGGCACCTCCGCCGCATGTATAGTAAAAAATCCAGGCATTCTCCGCCAACGCGCCGACTTTTTCCCTGTTGTCCACTGCGCATCCGGAAAATATCGCCCCGTCTTTTCCCGGAAGAATAGCCGGCGGCTCCTGTTTCCAGTGGAGCAGGTCCTTACTGACCGCATGTCCCCACGACATATTTCCCCAGATATCATTCACCGGATTATACTGGAAATACATATGATATTCACCGTTTTTATACAGCAGTCCATTCGGGTCATTCATCCAGCCGTACGCCGGTGTAAAATGGATCGAAGGCCTTAACGCATCACTGTGATCTTTCTGCTCATACTCGTCGGACTGAGTGATACATTCCATGAGTTCCTCTGTTTCCGGCGTGCTCTCCTCAAACTCCAGACTTAATTCCCTGCCTTTCCATTTTTCTGCAGGAATAGCTGCATAAAAACGGATCTCATCTTTTTTCCCGACAGGAAGGTCCAGTTCGAAAACCTTCTCCCCGTCCTGCCGGAAGAAGAGCCTCCTGGTTGACATTTGCCCTGCTGCCGGAAGAACTAAAAATTCTTTCTCTATCCTGATTTTCCTTGACATATGCCGTCTTCTCCGTTTTCTCAGTCGCCATATTTCGTAAAGGGCTTCGCGGGAAGGCCGATACTGCTGTACAGATTTACGATGCAGAAATCCGTCTCCGCAAATCTGACGCAGACTTTTTTCTCTTTTTCTATCTCCGGACTTTCAATGATCAGACTGTCCTTTTCAATCCGGGTGCCGTAATCCTCCAGTCCCTTACCGTCGCACGTGATTACCAGCGCCTCCACACGCTCTCCTCTGATCTCCAACCCTTCCCCGGCGTTGTCAAATATAAGGATCAGTCTGCCGTCTTCCACAGTCAGATTCCTGCATTCCGGCGGGTCGCAGAGGATTTCTTCCCCGTATACATGCCCTCTCGCCAGAAGCGCCAGGCGTTCCCCTACAGGACGTTTCTTCTTCGGATGGATATCCGTTTCCACCCCCTCGTCCATTATGGACGCCACCCAGACCGCCGGGACTTCTCTGCTCACCTGATCCTGCGCCCTGCGCAGAGCTGGATATAGGTCCATGTGTTCCTGATCCCAGTACCGGAACGGGGCAAGCTGTACGATGCAGAAGGGCAGTTCCTCACCCCACAGGTCTCTCCAGCATCGGATCAGTCTGCTCAGTACAGTATCGTAGACGTCTGCATGCTTCTCATCATTTTCCCCCTGATACCAAAGGACGCCGCACACAGGATAAGGCGCGATCTTCTTCACCATAGATCCATAGAGTCCTCCCGGACGCTTTTCGCTTTTTGGTCCCTCAGTCTGGGCTATACTCTCTCCCCGGCTTAACATATCCTGGATGATCCGGCCCAGTTCCTCCGGGGTAACGCCGTACATCATAGCTTCGTTGAGTTCATTCTCAAACGGTTTCTGACGAAAATGCTCCGGATTGCTCTGATACTCCTTTTCATATGCTTCCGTATCCAGTTCGTCCAGCACCTTCTGATAGTCTTCCAGCCAGACCTTTCCCTCATTGTCTTCCAGGTATGCCGGATCCATCCAGGCACAGGCCGGAGTAGCTCCCCAACTGCAGCCCACAATCCCCACCGGAACCTGATACCGTTTCTGGATCTTCATGGCAAAATAGTACGCTGCAGCGGAAAAATAATCCAGATTTTCAGATTGGCATACTCTCCAGAATCCGTAATCCGAGTAGTCTCCCTGCTCCAGTTGTCCCTCAAAAGCCACTTCCGGGTAATCAAACATCCGGATCTTCGGATTCTCTTCCGCGTCTTTTCTCTCCGCGTCATACCGGAGATAAAACTCCATATTGGACTGGCCCGCTGCCAGCCAGACTTCCCCTACAGCCACATCTGTAAATCTGAAGGTCTCATCTCCGGACGAGACGACCAGTTCCAGACCCTCGTATGCCTCCATCGGCGGCAGCACTGCCTCCCATCGCCCGTCTGTACACTCCGCCGTTGTCTCCTGTCCTGCCAGGGATATCCTGACCGGACCGTCTCCTTCGCAGCTGCCCCAGATACGGATGGGTTTCTGTCTCTGAAGCACCATATGATCCCCGAATATCATTGCTGTTTCTAATTTCTTTCCCATCGTTCACACACCTCGTCCTGCTCTTACTTCGAAAAAAGATTCTTCAGCCACCGGTCCGCTAAATCCGGCCACACAGCAACCGCCGAGTTGGGCGTCCCTTTCAGGTAATCCTTCGGACTGTTCCGGTAGAACTCCCGGTAATCCGTTCCCTTCGGAAGATGCATATCCTGGAACGGCGGCGGCAGTTCTTCCCCTTTGTCCAGATACACCTGCATATAGGCAAACCACTGATCCATGGTGTAGTCCCCTCCGTATGTCCCGGATGCCCATGTATCGTCCGCAAGAGAATACCCGTGGGGTCCCTCCGGGAAAATGTGCAGCTCACAGGGGACTTTTGCTTTCCGGAGACCCTCCTCATAGAGCAGGCTGTTCTCCACCGGCACGGTTTCGTCCGCCGCGGTATGCCATACAAAGGACGGCGGAGTCTGTTCCGTAACCTGGGTCTCTATGGAAAAATATTCTTTCTCCTCCTGTCCGGCTTCCGCCCCCAGCAGGACCTGGAACGAATCCTGATGTGCATAAGTGCCTGCAGTGATCACCGGATAAGACAGGATCACCGCGTCCGGGCGGCAGATCCTTCCGTCATCACTGATCTCGGGGCAGATTGACGGGTCATCCCAGTGCACCGCAAGGGAACCGCACAAATGCCCGCCTGCCGAAAATCCCATCACCGCCAGATGGTCCGGACGGATCCGGAACCTGTCCGCCTGTAGGCGGATCATTTTTACCGCCTGCGCCAGATCTTTTAATGGCTGTTTTCCCAGCACCGTATCTGCTGTAAACAGCGCCGTTGTATAGGTCAGCACAAATGTGTTATACCCCTTTTCAAAAAACTTCTCCGCCACGATTTCTCCCTCAGCGCATGCCACAAGCCGGTATCCCCCTCCCGGCACGATGACGATGGTGTCCCTCACCGTTTCATCCTCATGCAGATAGGCAGTAATATGAGGGACAAACTTTCCCGGCAGAGGATTACTATATTCTTCTTCACTCCAGATTTTGTAAGTCTCTTTTCTCATTATGTTCACCCGCATTTCATTTTACTTCCAGTTCCAGTTCTGCTCTTCCATATCCTTCCGCTTCGGCGCAGATCCGGATCTTTCCGGGTTCTGCCCCGGAGCGCACCGCCGCCTGTACCATTCCCCGATACGACGTGCGCTTTTTGTCAAAAAAGTTCTCGGTGCTGAGCGGATCAGCGCTTCCAAATCCCATCAGAGTCCCGTTTCCTGTAACGGTGATGGACACCGGCTCCCGCATATTGTACGCCAGCGCGCCATTCCTGTCCCGAAAAGAAACAGTGATATAGGACAGATCCGCTTCCCCTGCTGAGAGTACCTCCTTATCTGCTTCCACTTCAAGATGCAGCTCTCCCTCCACTGTGGAGAGTCTGCACTGCCCTACCGGAACACCGTTTTTATATGCCACAGCTTCCAGTACTCCCGGCTCATACGCAACATCGAAAATCGTCCGGTATCCCGGCTCCTCCCCGGCAGCCTGCCTGCCCAGGGAGACGCCGTTCAGGAACAGCTCCACTTCCTCTGCGTCTGAATACACTTCCACTTTGCACGGCTTCCCTTCATATCCCGGCCATGTCCAGCACGCCTCGCGCTCTTCCATGATCCAGGGCGTCAGGGAGCACTCATCTGCGTAATGTTCCGGCGGCTGCACCGCCAGATAAGGCGCCTTTCTCAATCCCCATACAATCTCTCTGTAGTAGGATGCAGGTCTCCGGTACCCCAGGATGTCCAGATCTCCGACGTTCGCAAGATAGCAGGGGAACGGAGTGAAAAATCCTCCCGGACCGTTATAACCCGGCACCCCGATCCCTGCTTCTCCGAGATAATCATATCCGGTCCATGTAAAATCGCCCAGGATCGCCAGATTCTCTTTCACATAGCTCCAGTTCTCAGCGATCTGAGGCATATACGTCTCAGTCCCCACTATGAGCCGGTTGGGATATTTATCTGAGTCCTCAGCATAACGGCTGGTCATATAGTTATATCCGCAGACGTCAAGCTGACTGAACGTTTCCTCCAGTTTTTCTCCCAACAGCGGATGAGCCACCATTTTCCCTGCATTTCCCATAGCCGCTGTCATCAGGTCGTTGACGTCGCCCTGCTCCTTCTGCTCTCCGGCAGGGGGTATCAGGTTCAGATCCTTCAGGATCGTTCCCATATCTCCCATTACTGTCAGCAGACCATTTACCGCATTTGTGACAAGCCTTGTAGGATCCAGCGTCCGAAACCGGTCCACCAGCATCCGGTTGATCCTTGCCCCGGACTTCGTACCCGCCTCCTGGATCTCATTTCCGATGGAGTAAAAAATAGCGCTGGGATGATTGTAATCTTTCGCCACAACAGACTGTATTTCCCGCTCCCAGGAATTTTCAAAGTAACGGGCATGGTCAAAGGGCTGCTTGCTCTGTGTCCAGGCGTCATAAGTCTCATCCATCACCAGCACGCCGTACTGGTCACAGGCATTTAAGATTGCTCTGGACGCCGGATGATGGGACATGCGTATCGCATTGAACCCTGCGTCTTTCAACTGGCTGATCCGCCGCATGGCGGAATGCTCGTATTCCGCCGCTCCGAGAATCCCGTAGTCGTGATGGATGCAGGCGCCTCTTAAGCGGATCTTTTTCCCGTTGATACGCAGACCGTAAACCGGATCCGCCTGGATATGCCGGATCCCAAAGATCTCCGAGCACTCATCCAGCACAACTTTACCGCCCTCTCCCTTATCTGCATCATTTTCTCCGTTCTCCCCATCCAGGACCCGGACAGTGCAGGAATACAGGTCCGGCGTTTCCGGACTCCAGAGTTTCGCCTGTCTCAAATAAATCATCTGGTGGACAGTAAATTCATCCCCTGGATACAGGGTTATCGGAGTTTCCTCATACCCTGCCACTTCGGATTGGTCTTTTTCATATATCTTTGTCTGTATCCGTACGCTTTTTTCTGTATTTCCCATATACCGGAGAGGTATTTTAATCTCCAGTGCCGAGACCTCCTCTTCTGCCTCTTTTACAGTGATATGCACGCTCTCTTCCGCAATATGGACCGGTCCTCCGACCAGCAGAGTCACCGGACGATAGATCCCACTGCCGGAGTACCAGCGGCTGTTAGGCTGATCTGCATTTAATACTTTTACCTGGATCAGATTTTCCGCCCCATACTTTAGATGAGAAGTCATATCCGCGTAAAATTCTGTATATCCATATATATTGCTGCAGATAAATCCACCATTCACATAAACCGTGCACTGTCCGTATACTCCTTCAAATCTGAGCATGACCCTGCTGCCTTTATATGTATCCGGAATGTGGAACGTTTTGCTGTAAAGATAATTCCCGCCTGGGAAGAATCCTCCCGCATTTCCCGAAGGATTATCCGCACTTCTCTCCTCCAATATCATCGCATCATGTGGAAGTGTCACCGGGACCTGTTCTTCCGCGGCGCAGAACATCCCGCCTGCATCTTTGCCAAAATACCATCCCTGGTTAAAATTTATTTTGATCATCCTTTTCTCCCTTTCATATAAGAGAATATCTCCGGCCGACGATTCCGACCGGAGATATTCCTGTTCTAGTCTGCTTCGCTGATCTCTCCGCGGAGTTTTTTATTCGCCTCTTCCACCTTACAGAACTGCAGTCCCACAAACATCAGAGCCGCACAGATTGCCGGGAAGATATTAAAGAAGAAATTGATCGCTGAGAGTGCGCTGTCCGGCTGCACCGCGAGGCTGCCGTCATAACCGAACCAGCCAAGCATGATACCAAGCACTGCAGAGCCCACTCCCATCCCTACTTTCATGGCGAAATTCAGGAAAGAGTTATAAATACTCTCTACTCGAAGACCATTTTTCAGATAGCTGTAATCCATACACTGGATCGTGATCTCAGAGCCGATCAGGTTGATCCCTGCGATCACCCATCCGGATAAAAATCCTGTAACGACAAGTCCAATGACATTCGCCCCGACAAACATCCTGAGGATAGAGCCAACAGCTCCGACAACAAGCATGTATTTTGCAAACGCGGCAGAACCTGTCCTGCGTATGATCTTCGGATAAACCAGGTTCAGAGGCCAGGTAACGATCGTGATCAGACTTACTGTAGACATCAGCGCTACATCTCCCAGATTCGCTGAATAGTAATATACCTGTACCGAGTACGAGATTCCCAGATAAAACGCATTTACGAAAAACACAAATAGGTAGATCAGAAAATATTTATTTTTGATGATTCCCAACGCCATTTCTTTGAGAGTTGTCTTTTTCTGGTTTTCTGCATCAGCCTCTTTTAATACGCCAAAGCGCACCAGTTCTTCCGGAGTATATTCTTTACAGCATACAAATGCGATCACCAGCATGGCGATACCTACCGCCCCCAGTCCGATTCCAAGATAAGACCAGTATCTGGCATCTCCGGCAGTCTTTGCCACGATCAGCGGAAGAAGAACATTTACTGCCGTACTGGCTATATTAACAAAAAATCCTGTATATGACAGCGTTCGCACACGGTTATCTGATTTGACAATGATTCGCTTAAGTATCGTAGCATCCGCGATCGCACACAGCGTCTGAAAGATACTGGAATTCAGATTATATGTAATGAAGATCCAGATTAGCTTGCCTACATCCGGCAGATTCGGCGTACAAAACATAGCCGCCATTGCAATATATGCAAGAATTCCACAGAGGATATATGGTCTTCCTCTTCCGATCTTCGTATTTGTCCGGTCAATCATGATTCCCGCCATAATATCTGTAAATCCATCAAAAACCCGGGAAAACGCAAGTACCATTCCAATTGCCGCTGCAGATAAAAACAGACTGTCCGTTGCATAATATGTCACATAAGAGACCAAAAGTCCGTTCAACGTGGCGGAGCCTTTATAACACGCATACCCCAGCATTTTCTTACCGCTGAATTTTTCCCGCTCTACCAACTGTACTCCCGTCAGCTCACTCATTTCATTTCATCCTCCTTCTCTCTGTCTCCAATTTCCCTCTGATTCGAATCTGGTTATATTATAGGGTCTTTATGGAGGACTGACCATTCATCCTGGTCTCCTCCGGGTTTCAATAATTTAATATTTTTCTATCAAAAATGGGGTTTTCCGCGAATCCAGTTTCATATAGTGCATGTCTGAAGCGCATATTTTTCG